>JAJZXS010000025.1 GCA_021806295.1 Thermoplasmata archaeon | reverse complement strand
CTTATGCAGTGTATTTTTCCCTCACGGTCCCACCTTCTAAGTGTGGTTGCATCTATCTGCAGTATATCGCATGCCTCCCTGATTGTGTATATCCTGCCCATATATATTGCATAATAATAAATAACTATATATAAATATTGACATTAACAGTTTAAACCCCACGCAGATATTAACCATTAAGCGGAAAGCCCCCTGAGGTAGATGGAGGAAGGTCTCTTATTTTCAGTAAGTTATAAAAGGATGTTATGAATTTGCAACAGTGGACAATGACATTAAAAATATAAGAAGTACAGAAATCCAGTATTTATTCAAGCTTCTCCCTGTATTCATTAAATTCAGTTCTGATAGGAAAAAATCCAGACGGCAGGAGGAATATGATTATAGAATCGAACGGCATGGCAGAATTGCTGTAAACACATTTATACAGCTCGGGCCAACGTTTATTAAACTGGGGCAGGTGCTTTCAGCCCGTCCCGATCTGCTGCCCAAAGAATACCTAAAAGCATTTTCTGATCTTCAGGACAGGGTACCACCGGACAATTTTGCCTATGCACGCAGAATAATAGAGGAAAATGTTGGAAACCTTGACAAGGTTTTTGATGAATTCAACGAGAATGCAATATCTGGGGCTTCCCTGGGGCAGGTTTACCGGGCAAAATACAGGGGCATCGATGCAGCTGTAAAGGTTAACAGGCATGATATAGACAGGGTGCTCAGGAGGGATTTGATTATTATCAAAAAACTGCTGGACCTGTTCAAAAGATTCATAGATAACTTTCTTTATATAAGTATCTCGAATGTCATTTCCGATTTTTCAGCCAGAATTTATGATGAAACAAACTATCTCATAGAGGCGGATAACATAAGGAGAATCAGGACAAATATAAAGAAATACAACATAATCATACCTGAAGTTCTGTTTGCCTCAAAACAGGTTTTGATACTTACATATATTGAGGGAATAAAGGTTACCGATGTTAAAAAACTCAATGAATATGGCATAGACCTTCCGAAGCTTGCACATGACCTTGATATAACATTTCTCCGTATGCTTCTGCGCAATGATATATTCCATGCAGATCCTCACCCGGGGAATATATCAATTTCCAGGGATGGCAGAATTATTCTTTATGATTTTGGCATGGTGGGGAAGCTTGACGATGATACCAGATTTAAGTTATTGAAGCTGTACGATGGACTGATTAACAAAGACCCAGATACTATTATGGATTCACTGATTCAGCTGAATGCACTTTCACCGGCTGCCAACAGGGGTATAGTAAGAAAAGGAATAGAGCTATCCATAGCCAACCTTTCCGGAACAAATGTAAACGAAATGGATATCAGGGAACTGCTTGCAATAGCAAATAATGTAATCTTTGAGTTCCCGTTTCATCTCCCCAGGGAACTGGTGCTGTATATGAGGATGTCATCACTTCTTGAGGGCATATGCAAGACACTGGACCCGAATTTCAAGTTTGTGATTGTATTGAGGGATATACTTTACAATGAGGGCATGCTGCAGGAACTTTATACGAAAGAACTGAACGAATTTGCACAGAAGGCCGTAATATCAATAGAAAAGGGCCTTGATGTACTTCCACTTCTGAAGAGGAGGCTCGAAGAACAGGAAATGCCTGTCCAGGAAAACAGAAAACTCCCCGCAACAGTGTTTTTATCTGCAGTATTTATCGCCATGGCTTTATTTTCAAGAATACATCCAGTGGTCTCATATATAATCATGGCAGCAGACATTATAGTTCTGCTTTTAACCCTGAGGAGATAAACCTGTTATCTCTAAAAATAAATTCTATTTAGATTTAAAATCTCATTCAATTTTTACTGTTTTTACATTCTTTACAGGTATTCTTAATGATAGTACACCATCGGTGTATTTTGCTGTGAAATCCTGTTCAGTATCAACCTCAAGGGGGAGTTGCATTCTTTTGAAAACTTTGTCAGGTCTCTGGTTTTCGAATACCGTGCCATCTGGTTTGATCTCCCGTTCAGCCCTTATTACAATAGCATTCTTCTCAATTGTAACCTTTATATCATCCCTGTCAAACCCGGGAAGGTCTGCATCTATCCCTATGTATCCATTGTCCTCATACACTGTAACCGGCGGGTACATGTAGCTCATTATTTCTCTTGCCCTGTTGTTAATATTTTTCATAAACTCGTCAGAGTAATATTTTAACGGTCTGTACATATTTCAAATATAAATTATGAGTACTAAAAGTTTACGTTAATATTCACCATACAGTTTTTTCAGCACTAAATATAAAAAAATCTTTATCCGCCACTATTTCTTTCCATTATGCTATTTTTATCTTTCCCTGTCCTTAAGTTTCTCTGGCCTTGCCACCTGCTTTCCAAGTAT
This sequence comes from Thermoplasmata archaeon, assembly GCA_021806295.1. Lineage (GTDB taxonomy): Archaea > Thermoplasmatota > Thermoplasmata > Thermoplasmatales > Thermoplasmataceae > Ferroplasma. The sequence continues at coordinate 60,815 of JAJZXS010000025.1, read as the reverse complement.
TTCCTCGGCCATGGTATAAGGGTCTTCTTTCAAAGGATTATCTCCAAATTCTATGCTGTCAACATAATTCGAATATTCATCATAAATGGCCTCCATGACAACCATCTTAAGTTTTTTGTAATATTTTTCACGTGGATTTCGGGCATTCATTTTCAGGATGCTCTGTACCAGTTCCCCATAGTGATCGCCAGTAAGTGAATTAACCCCGATAACCGGGGTTTCCAGTTTATTGCTCATGCTAAGTGATTCTCTTATGTCCTTGATTGCAAGATATGAACCCTCCCTGTCTATTTTGTTAACTACAAAGATGTCACCTATTTCCATTATTCCCGACTTTATCGCCTGTATCTCATCTCCAAGACCGGGGGCAAGGAATACGCACGTCACATCCGCAATGTCCATAACATCTATATCTGCCTGCCCGGAACCAACAGTTTCAAGGATTATATAATCATTTCCGGCAGCCTCCAGAACCTTTACAATATCCCAGGTATATTCTGAGAGCCCACCGTTGTAAAGTCTATTTGACGTGCTCCTCATATATATTCCCTGCTTACTCAATGCCGACTGCATCCGTATCCGGTTTCCGAGTATGGCACCTCCAGAGAAGGGGCTTGCCGGGTCAATTGCCAGAACCGCAACCTTTCCATGGGCAGCAAGTAAAGGTGCCAGATTCCCTATTGCTGTGCTTTTTCCCACGCCTGGTGGTCCTGTGATGCCAACAACCTTTGCATCGCCGTGACCGTATATCCTTTTAATTATGGCCTTCCTTACCTCGTAGCCTGAGTTTTCTATGAGGGATATTGATCTTGCAATGGCCCTGTAATCTCCATGCAGTATGCCCTGAGCCAGGATATCAGTATTCATTTTCTCTCATTTTCCTTATTTCCCTGGCCCTTGTTTTAATATGGTCTATTATAACATTTAGAGGCGTGCCAGGACCAAAGTTCCCTGTTATTCCCATCTTCTCAAGGGCAGGTTTATCCTCATCAGGTATAATTCCGCCACCAACCACGGCTATGTCCTGTACCCCTCTTTTTTTGAGTATTTCCATAACATTCCTGAACGCGGTCATGTGGGCACCGTTCAAGAGGCTGAGCGCAATTACGTCCACATCCTCATTTATCGCGGTATCAACAACTTCCTCCGGTGTTGGCAAAAGCCCGGCATAAATAACGTCCATACCTGCATCCCTGAAAGCCTTTGCAAGGACAAATATGCCGCGGTCATGCCCATCTATAGCCGGTTTTGCCAGCAGAACCTTTATGGGTGCTTCAGTATATTTTTGGCTCCTTCCACTCACCGAATATCTCCCTCCCAACATTTGATATTTCTTCCAGCGTGCAGTAATTTCTAACGCATTCCATTATATAGGGCATGAGATTAACCCTATCATCTTCCATCGCTTTATGGAGTTCCTCAAGAGACCTTGAAACTTTAGATTCGTCCCTGTTCTTTTTGACATTCTCAAGGCTACTTATTTGACCTTTCTCAGCCACATCGGTGATCTTCAATGTGTTGATCGGTTTTTCATCCCTGTCAACATATTTGTTTACCCCTACTATTATATCCTCCTCTCTTTCTATTTTTAGCTGCTTTTTATATGATGTGTCAGCTATTTCCTTTTGCAAATATCCGGATTTTACGGCATTAAGGATTCCCCCCATCTTCTCAATTTCTGAGAAGTATTTGTATGCCTCGATCTCCATCTCACATGTGAGCCGCTCCAGATAATAAGAGCCACCCAGTGGATCAATAACATCGGTTATTCCAGTTTCCTCAGCCAGTATTTGCTGTGTCCTCAGTGCAACCTTTACTGCATCATCAGTTGGAAGCGCCCAGGCTTCATCGTAGGAATTGGTGTGCAGGCTCTGGGTGCCCCCCAGAACTGCTGCCATGGCTTCTATTGTTGTTCTGACTATATTGTTCAGTGGCTGCTGCCATGTAAGCGTGTAACCGGATGTTTGTGTATGGAATTTCAACGCCATGCTTTTCGGGTTTTTTGCATTGTATTTTTCCTTAAGCACCGTTGCCCATATGCGCCTAGCCGCCCTGAATTTTGCAATCTCCTCAAAGAAGTTAATGGATGAATTGAAGAAAAATGATGTTCTCGGTGCAAAATCATCCACGTCCAATCCTGCATTTATGCCCATCTCAATGTAATAAAACCCATCAGCAAGAGTAAATGCAAGCTCCTGTACCGCGCTGGATCCGGCCTCCCTTATGTGATATCCTGAAACACTTATGTAATTCCATTTTGGGACGTGTTCTGTTGAATATACAAGCATGTCCCTGATTAGCCTTAGATGGGCCTCAGGCGGGTACATCCATTCTTTCTGGGCTATATACTCCTTCAGTATATCTGCCTGTACTGTTCCAGAAATTTTTTCTAAGGGTATGCCCTTTTTTTCTGCCAGTACAAAATACATTGCTGTGAGTATGGCCGCAGGAGCATTTATTGTCATGGATGTGCTTACCTTTGAGAGGTCAATGCCATCAAATATTCTCTCCATATCATGAAGTGATGAAACATTAACACCGCATTTGCCTACCTCGCCCTCTGCCCTTTTGCTGTCACAATCGTAACCATAAAGCGTTGGCATATCAAATGCTATACTCAGCCCTGTCTCCCCATTTTCTATTAAATATTTCAGCCTCTTATTTGTATCGTCCGGTGTCCCGAAACCCGAGAACATACGCATGGTCCAGTTTCTTCCCCTGTACATGTTCGGGTATATACCACGTGTAAACGGGTACTCACCCGGATAGCCAATTCTTTCGGCAGCGTCTCTGGGAAGGTCTCCAGCTGTATAAAGTTCCTTTACTGGCATCGATGATGAATTTTCCCTGGTTTTATCCTTATAACCGGTTTTTTTGTTCCACGGATTCAAAACCGCTTCCTTCCATTTTTCATAATTTTTATCTTCACTGAAGGATTGCATTATTTCCTTTGCTTTTATATCCCAGAAATTATCCATATTCTCTTAATAGCTAAAAGCATTAATATTTTTCTTATGGGACACATATAGAATCAGTATGGTAGGACCCAGATCATTTCTTATGTTCATCAGGACCACATTTACCGGCCATAATATCCACCTTATTTGTGATAAATCCGTTTAATCCTGCGTTGCATATCTTATCTGCATCTTCAGGGTCATCTACTGTCCATGGCAAAACAGAGTAACCTGCCCCGTGGATTTTTATAAATTTTTCAATATATTCTTCCTTGAATTCTGGGAGATAAAGGGATATATCCATGGACTCAAGGTCCTTGCAATCGATTTTTCCTATATATTTTTCCGAATGGCTATCGTAATCAAGGCCCAGCATAATAGTGCCATTCAATTCTCTCGTTCGTTTGATTGCATAGGGGTCAAAAGAAATAATGCATACATGGTCCTCCATTCCTGTTTCCCTTATTACATTAAGGGTGTGCATTGGGAGATCATTTTTGATGATATAACCATCGTCATGCACAGTTTTTAATTCTACAAGAAAGTATTTGTCCCTGTGTGCCATTAAAAGATCCTTTAATTTCGGAATTTTTTGACTTCCAATATTAACCTCATAGATTTCTCCGGAACTCATGCTTTCTACTTCCTGGTTCAATGACGCGAGGCGCTGCAGATTGAAGTCATGTATTACGAATACCTCATTATCACTGGAAAGGTGAACGTCCAGTTCAACAATGTTTGTGAATTTAAATGCATTTTCAAAGGACTCCATAGTATTCTCTATATATTTTGATGGCAACCCTCTGTGGCCTACCACAATGAAATTTGAATCTATATATCTGCGTATATTCATTCATGGTAATTTATCACAATCTAATAAGAATATTGCCTGCTGTGCCCCTGTCTTCTACTTAACCCGTGGACTTCGTGCTCGTGAGTTAAAATGACGTGTAGTAATGTTAAAAGCCCAAAAGGTCAAGGAAATAGTAAAAACTGTCATTATCGCAATAATGACAGATAAAAATCAAATACATATATAATTAAAAATCAAATTTTTTAATAATCTTTTCATTATAGTAACTGGCATATGTATATTTTCTCAATAATGGATAATAGTTAAGGTTGAACTTTCTAAGTATTTCCCTGACTTCCTTTGATGAATATGTAACGTCAAATTCTTCTTCTATATATTTCTGGATTTCACGTACGGTGCAAACTTTTTTATCTTCTATGCAGTTTTTCAGTATGCACATCTGATTCTCGTGCAATTTAGAAGGCCTGCCCATGTATGTTCTAACCACTACATTCTTTTCTTCATCCCTTTCAACTGAATTAACAGTCTGTAATTTATTCTGTACCATACTTTCACCCTACAATTCGTATATACATTTAACTTATAAATACGTTATTATTTTTGTAGAATAAATCAAAAAAAAACGAAATTATGTATATTTTGTAAGATTTCATAATTCACTCAAAAGATTTCAAAAGTTATCTATTATATTAACGGCTTTTGTATATTTAAGTCGAAAACCAACAAATCCGCTACAAAGAATGAATATATAATCGTAACTTCGTATTAATTCAAATTTTTTATTATTTATTATGATATTACTCAATATCAAAAATCCAATGTGAAAATCAAAATGCAATAAATTGAAGGGTGTATTTTTCATCCTTCTTATATCCCATAACTACATGCCACGACTAACCTATTTATATATCTATAATATCATTACTTATGAAATTTGCATCCCCCGGATTTGATATTGTTTCAGATTTTTTTGGGTATACCGATGGAGTTAAAATCTCTGTATCAGGGAGCCAGTGGTTTATAGTACCTCAAATTATCTCATATTTCGCCTCATCCGGAATCAGGGTTTATGTTGAAACATTGCCCTCGGTTCTTGTGAGGAAAAGGGCAAATGGCGTTCCAATTTCTCTGGGGAACCTCCAAATAGAAGGTGTTCCCCATATAATCTGCATTGATAACGAGTTGATCCGCAGAATGAATTTAAGTGACAGGTTTCCTGCTTTTGAGGATCATATGTGCATTGCATGGTCCGGTAAGGGTAATAAGCCAGACCTGTGTGAAATCGATAGAAAAGGTCTTGCAATACCAAACCCCCAGTTATCATCCATAGGAATGGCATTTAAAAAATATTATGAAAAGCAATGTGGTTATTATGGAGACCTGAAGGGCGAGGCTATAATATGCGACCTACACCATAGGGAAATACCCCAGAGAATTTTATCCGGGCAGGCTAATTACGGAATTCTGTGGGAGAGTGAGGCGAAATACTGGAAATTTAACCATTACATTCTTGATAAAACTGGAAAGAAATTTTCCTGGATTTTAACAGAAAATCCAGATATTGAATCAAAAAAGGTTTTTGATGCCATAAAATCAGGTGCCTTACAGGATTTCTACAGGAAATACGGTTTAGGAAACACATCCTGAAATATTATAATATTTAAGTGCATACAAAATAATATTAAAAATCCTTTTATATGAGTTTTATCTTAATTATCTGTATTGTGGTCTAATATGAAAGATAAAATGGAATTACTGTGGGACAGCATTGTAAAATATTCCAAAAGGAATGAAATTTCTATATATTATTCCACAGATGTGGATATAGTGATTAGCTTCGAGTGGGATAAACGCATGGGGGGAGCTGCAAAATTCCTGAAGAATGCAGGAGAAAGCGGAATTAAATCCATTGTGATTTCTATAAAAAGATTCGAAGATGAGGATATGGACTGCTCTTCCATAGATTGCAAGAAGTACAGAGGCAAGATTGCAGAAATTGATATTATGTATATATCAAATGATGTGGGTTACAAATACCATGAGGAAGCGGACTGGTTCGCAGAGTTAAACACATTCAATATCGATGACCTCCTGGAAGAAAATGATGAAAAGAAGGTACTGCCACTTACCAGAGAGGTCAATGAAAAATCCATAGATTCACTTATACAGGATATGTTACAGTATTTTGACAGTGAGGTTGTGGATTTAGAATCTGATGAAATAGACAGTAATATGAATAATTTCTGGATGGATAAGGGAATAAATTTTGATTTTCCGGTAGATCAGGAATTAAAGCTGAAAATTGACCGTGTTAACAGGGAAGCCCGTAAAAAAATAGAAAAAAATATGAAGTCTGTTGAAAGGCAGAATCTGGTAAAATTAATTCCCACTGTTATCAAGGAAAAAATAGGGGATACCACTGATATGATCTCAAGGGAACAGCTTAAAAATTATCTGTCTGATAAGGGCATAACTGTGCACACAGCCTCCAATATAGATTATATGTATAACCAGCTGCTGAAGGAAATCAAAATACAGAATAAAAAATATTAATTTTATATTATGATTTTCATGTATAAATTAGTCATATAAGATAAAATAACCATGAATATCTGTTTTTCTTATATATAAAGGCATATTTTGTAATTATTGCCACTAATTAGTGTTTTGCATTATTAGCAAGAAAAAAGACAAAACTTATATATTATTCTATATGCTTAACATGATTAGTTAATTAGGTGAATTAAGATGGTATTGACAGAAGAAAGAAATAAATCCGAGGTCAGACTGGCGAATGACTTTGAGATAAGTAGAAACGCGCCGTTCAAGACTGTAGATGAATTCTTGAAAAGTATGGGCCATTTAATTACAGACGATATGCTTGTTTTAAGAGTAACAGAAAGCTTATGCCCTCTATGCGCAGATGAAGAGAAATTCGATCAGATGAGAATTCCCGCAATCGTGTACGAGGAAGGGGGAGAAGTTGACCTTATCAAAGAATGCGCTGAACATGGTATAACAAAAGAAAAGTACTGGGAAGACTATGATATGTACGAGGAGGCAAAAAAATTCCAGGACAAGGAAGGCACAAAAATATTGAATCCTAACGTTGCAGTATATGCCGATAAAATTGTATGCCCCACACACTGTGGTCTGTGTGTAAAGCACAAATCCCATACAGGACTGGGAAACGTTGTTATAACGAACAGGTGTGACCTATCATGCTGGTACTGTTTCTTCTATGCAAAGGAGAACGAGCCCATATATGAGCCATCTCTGGACCAGATTAGGTTAATGCTCAGAAGAATGAGAAACGAGAAACCAGTTGGTGCTAACGCAGTGCAGATAACTGGGGGAGAGCCGACTCTCAGGGATGATATTATAGATGTAATAAGAATCGCCAGGGAAGAAGGCTATGAGCACGTCCAGATGAACACAAACAGTGTAAGGGCAGCATACGACCCTGACTTTGTCAAAAGGGCAAGGGACGCAGGATCTAACGTTGTTTACACGAGTTTCGATGGTCCAACTCCGAGATCAAATCCAAAGAACTTCTGGGAAATACCCATGGCGCTGGAGCATTACAAGCAGGCACCAATGGGGGTCGTACTTGTGCCCACTGTTATAGGCGGAATAAACGATATGTACCTTGGAGATATGATAAAGTTTGCAAAATCCAACATGGATGTTGTAAGGGGAGTCAATTTCCAGCCAGTAAGTCTTGTAGGAAGGATGTCCGACCGTGCAAGGGCAAGGCAGAGGATAACAATCCCGGGAGCAATAAAGAAGATCGAGCAGCAGCTTGATGGCGCAATAGGAAGGGAAGACTTCTTTACCGTGCCAGCAACAACAGATGTTTCAAACTTCGTGGCAGCGCTCAAGGGCCATCCAACATACAAATTATCCATACACTTTGCATGCGGAATGGGAACATACATATTCGTTGACAATGATAAAATCATACCTGTAACAAGGTTTGTTGATGTCAAGGGAATGTTTGAATACCTTTCCGAACTTGGAGACGATATAAAATACGCAAAATGGCAGGCACCAAAGAAGGTAGAATCCGTTACCAAACTGCTGTTACACCTGAAGAAATTCGTGGATTACAGCAAGGCTCCTGAGGGATTCAAGCTGAAGGATATGGTATACAATGCTTTCACAGAGGGAGATTACCATGGACTGAAGGCCTTCCATTACAAGTCTCTGTTCATAGGATTCATGCATTTCCAGGACCCATACACATACGATGTGGATCGTGTAGAGAGATGTGATATACACTATGCAATGCCAGATGGAAGGGTAATACCTTTCTGTGCATTCAATGTGATACCGGAACTTTACAGGGATTCAACACAGAGAAAGTATTCAATACCTGCAAATGTGTATGAGGAGAAGACCGGGTTTGACCTGAAAAAGGACAAATACTTCAGAAAATACACCGTGGAGGAAAAGAAGAGGATCATAAGCTTCTATGAAAGAAGCCTTGGAAGAAACCTTACCTCCAAGGAAATAGGACTTGACCTGGACAAGGATGAAATCCCAATGATATCATCCATAAACCCGGATCAGTAAACCTATAATTTTCAGTATTTTAGTATTATATTTTATATTTATTAGTATTATTCTATGCCATGATTTATGATGTATTAGACCATACAGCGGACCTTAAAGTCAGAATATACGGAAATTCTTATACTTCAATTTTTCAGAACTCTGTAATTACCATCTCCGATTTAATAATGGACAGAAATCTTCTGAAGCCTGGTTTTAATAAAACTATTGAAATTGAAAAAAATAGCCCGGATAACATACTGGTAAATCTACTCAATGACATCCTATTTTATATGGAATATGAGAATGTTATATATTTCGGCTCAAAATTAGATTTTACAGAAAACCGCCTTCACGGCAGGATATTTGGATCCAGCATTCCTGATAATGTGGAGTACAGAAATGTCATAAAGGCGGCCACCTATTATGATCTCAAGGTGGATCCCGAACACGGGTTTGCCATGGTTGTATTCGATATCTGATCAGCTGATCTCTATGAGGGGCCTGCCCGGCCATGGGTTTTTCTTCTGTATGCTGTCAGATTTTACCACAGTAATATCCAGCTTGAGAGAAGACTCGAGATATTTTCTATTTGCCTCTATTATACTGTATTCGTCAATCATCTCCGTATCAATTCTGTTTTTGTTTTTCATGTAATCTCCTATCATGGTGCGGTACTCCCTGTCCAGGTTCCCGCCAGGATATTCCTCAAGGAATGTTTTCTGTTTCTGCCCGTAAACTGTAATTGTAGCCTTTTTGGCATCAATATGGATAATTTTGAGGATTTCCCTTATGTCTGATATTACCCTGTTAAGATAGTTTTCAGATTTTAAAATATTGTAATCTATCCTGTTATCTATGTTCATATCAATTGTCTGTGCACTGACAAAACTATTATTGTCTATATGCCTGTGCCAGTACTCCTCTGCGGCAAAGGGTATTATTGGAGAAAGGGCTTTTAACCAGTCCGCAAGAACAGGCTTCAGGGCTATATTGATATTGCCTCCGTGGCTTTCAACATTCCTGAGATCGTTCATGACATTGTAAAATATTGCTATATACGAATCCCTTATGTTCATTGACTCCATGTCAGCAATATACGTTTTTAAATTCCTGTAAAAAGCGGATTTGAACCATGAATAAATATAATTACTATCATCATCTCCTGGAGAATAGGCATCAAGGATATCAGTGAAATATGAATACCTTTTTATTACCGAAGAAAGATCTTTCTCATTCCAGTCAAGAAGTGATGAAATATCGGCTCCTGCAGCCATGAAAAGCCTGTATATATCTGCTGAATAATGCTTAATTATCTCCAGGAGGGATATTACATTTCCCTTACTTTTTGATATCTTCGCACCATTTGATATGACGAGGCCCGATATCATCAGCCCACCAGGTAGCTCCTTACCACTGAAAATGGCTGCATGATTCATTATATAGAAGGCGAGGTGGTTGGATATGTGTGGCGGTGCTGTTATCCTCAAATCGTTCCCGTACCAGTATCTGAATTCATCCCTGGCTTTTCTGGCATTCTCCATTGTATATTCATCGTATTTTTCCCTAACTTCCTTACCCAGCAGTATATAATCAAGTATCCCGTAGGGAATTTTTTTAAGATGTGCGTATATACTTTCAAGTTCATTCTTATTTGTATAGGCGAGCATGTAAATTGTCGAATCAGAAAGGGATTCTATAACCCATCTTTCATCAAAGGGCAGTTTGGTGCCGATGCCTCTTCTTCTGGCGCATGGCCTTTCCTTTAGCCAGTCAACAGCATCGTTCATTAGCTTTCTGTACAGTTCAGGATAGAATTTCATTGAATTTACCAGTTCATGTGCTTTTTCTTTTAGCCATTCCGGGGAATAATCAATAAACCACTGGTCATTGAGCACTGCAACTATAACTTCCGATCCTGACCTTGTTACTGCTTTTCTGGTTGTTTCATAAAATATGTATGCAAGGTTTTTTTCCTGCATTTCCCTTTTAATTGCCTCCCTTCCGGCTTCAACAGACATTCCGCTGTATCTGCCAGAATTAATTAATGTGCCGTTGTAAAACTCCTCCTTATAAAGTTCCTGTGTTGCATCCTTGAGCCTTTCACTGTTTTTCTCAAGATCATATTTTTCAACCAGTGATTCTACTGATACGTTCCTATCAACTTTCACCACTTTCTTTAAATTATTTTTTATTCCATTCTTATTATAGTAAATATAATCAAAAATGGAGTGCCCTGGCACAGAATACACAATGCCGGTTCCGTTATCCGGATCAACAAATTCAGCATTTAAAACCCCGACCTTTTCACTGCTGAATGGAACCTGGAATTCAGATGCTACTATCTCATCAGAGGGGACATCCCTAACATACTGAACGCCTTCATGCTGCATTGAAAATTTTTTACACCCGCTACTGGACATCACTATATCCATTCCACGGTACCTGACCATTTCATACCCTGCAGACGGGTTTATCCATAGATTTGTTACACCGAATATTGTTTCAGGCCTCAGCGATGCCGCCATAAGGGAATATTTTTCACCCCTGAACAGTACACCGGTGAATTCTTCGATACTTACCTTGTCAGTATCACCATCCTTGATATCATCCTCCCCAACTGCATTTTCATCCCTGATGCTGTAAAGTATGGGGTAGCTCCCTCTTTTAATAAGCCCCTTTTCATTTAGCTGGTTGAACTGCCACTTTACGACTTCCTGGTAAAATGGATCAGCAGATGTAAACTTCCTGCTCCAGTCGATGGAATACCCAAGGTCCATGAAATCCTTTATTATTACCCTGGAAAAGTAATCTGCTATATTCTGCGGCTCCCTGAAAGATTCCAGTATTCTATCTATGTCCTCGGGTTTTTCATATTCGGATAGATAACTCATGTAAAGCCTTATGGTATCCTTATCACCATTTCTCAACCTCTCAGAGAATGCCAGTATCGGCGTGCCACTTTCATGGAATCCCATGGGAAAGAGGACATTGTACCCTGTTAGCCTTTTGTAGCGTGCAACTATGTCTCCAAGCGTATATGTTCTCCCATGGCCAACATGCAGCGAGCCATTTGTATACGGCCATGGTACAGTTACAAAAAATTTCTCCCTTGTGGTGTCTGCAGCCGGTTCGAAGATATGGCTCTCTGCCCAGCGGTCACGCCATTTTTCCTCTATGCTTCTTTCCATTTAAACCACTAGAACTGCTGCGGCTATGACTGTTGCCCACTCATCGGGCTTTAGCACAACCGTCGTTGCAGCGATATTTTTTGTTGTAAGTATCTTATCATCCAGGACATACTCATTTTTCTTCTCTTCCCATCTCAGATGGTCATCAAGTCCCATTGTGCTTGCCAGCATTTCTGCAGCAAGTTTTTCAGCGAAATGCCCGGAGTCATTTTCAGTCTGCCCGAATGTATGATGCTCACTTAAGTACCCCCATTTGCTTCTGTCAGATGGTACTGCCACACCGATAGCAGACGATATCATCCTGTTAAGCTCATTGGATGAATTTCTGGCCAGTACTGTAAATAAAATCTGGCCGTAGGAAAGTAGCTTTATGCCCTCTGATTTATCAACTATTTCAGCATATGGCGGCAGGATTGAACTGACACTAACCAGGTTATATGCAGCGATATCAGCATCTCTCAGTGCATTTTCGAAAGATTGCAGCTGTGTTTCTCCGCGCCCTATCCCCCTGGTGAAAAATATCTTCTTTGGAAGTAACATAGGGGTGTATTATTAATTATTTAAAATATTTATCTTAACGGGTTTGTGCGCCAAAGCATAGATTGCCTTTGAACATCACCCATCCAAACCCGGCAAATTGCCTGTGTTTGAATCCTGTGCTACAAAAATTTTATTGTAGAGATCCATTCCGTACCCTGTTATTTGTGGTTTGCCACCCACTATCCGGTATGTATGCTTTCCCGCTTCTGTTCTCTCTGCAACAAGAAACATGGATTTTTTCTCCACACTCCCGGCAACTGCAGATGCAAATTCATACAGATGTGAAACAAAGAATACAGCTACCTCATTTTCAAGAAGGGCCCTTGTTATTTCCAGGGCTATATCTGATCCCTCCCTGGTATTTGTGGAAGAGAAAGATTCGTTAAAAAGTACCATGCCGCCCTTTGTTAAATGTTTAACTATTTCATCCATCCTTGAAAGCTCATCCTCAAATTTTCCAATGTTGAGGTTTCTGTCCTCCTCGCTTTTGAAATGGGTATAAATTCCTGAAACCATATTTGCCCTGAAATGTTCTGAAGGAACAAAAATGCCGGCCTGCATAAGGATCTGTGCCTGCCCGATGCTTCTCAGGAATGTCGATTTCCCGCCACGGTTAGTTCCGGTGATTATAAATAATCCTGTATCATGGGATTCCATACTGTTTGGTACAATTGCCATATCGGTACTGAAAAGCAAACCCAGGTCATATAGCCCGGTAAAGGACATATTCCTTTTATGGCATGGTGTTGGAAAGCATATTTTGCCATTCTTTGCCTCTATATTTTCCATCAGGTTGATTGCGGCAAGATAAAATCCCACCTCCCTTTTTATATCATTATAAAATTCCATTACATTTCTGGCGGCGATTCTAAGTACTGTGGCAACCTTTCCCAGCCCACGGCTTTTTATGTCAGAAATCTCCTCTGCCCCTCCAATGTCCCTTTCGTGCAATGTGTATGTGAAATGCCTTTCAAGTATGCCCTTCATGGTTTTCTTTACTGATACGGAATTATAAGGTTCATGCAGAATATAATCCCTTCCGGAATTACCCGGTCCCAGTGCCATGCTGAGAGTTACACCATCACGGAAATTCAATTTGTCCAGGTATTCCATGGCCCTATCAAGATAATCAGGCCCGAAGTCCTCAGAAATTACACTGTAGAATTTCTTCAGGCCCAATGAATTGAAACTTTTCTTAGATTCATAGAGCAATGCCCTTAACTTCCCGGAGTAAATAATAAATTTACGCAGTATATCAACCGATACCTCTATTGAAAGGGCATCATTATTGCTGAACCAGAAAAACTGCTTTTTTGCATATTCTGTAAAATCAACAGCATTTCTGTATATTTCCAGGGCAACCCCGGTGTTAGCCATAAAATCCTTTAATATTTCCTGCCTGTACAGTATTTCATCTATGGAACAACATCCAGCCAGCAAAAATTCCATAGAAGTCTTCAGAAGAAAATCATCACCACCTGACATTGCATTAAATACAGGTTTCAATCCAAGGTCATTTATAAGTGCATCTGAGTTCCATGGCATACCATTAACCTTCCTTTTTCCGCTAATGCTGCTCAGGTACGTTCTCATTACTGATCCTCCTCCTCAAGTCTTCATAGCTCAGCCCGTATTTTTCCGCAAGTGCATGTGCATAGGTCATTCCATTTGATGGCTGTTTAATTATTTTATACGTTCTTTTTTCGGGGTCTTTGTTGTTGACCTGTGCAACATAACTTTCTGTTCCTTCTATTAGGGAGAGTTCGTGTATGAATGTAACGTAAACCGTAATGCACCCGATTTCTTTCAGATTTTCAATGATTTTCTTTCCTATCTCTATTCCATCACGTAAAGTTGCGGAGCTCAGCATTTCATTTATAATTACAATGCTTCTGCATGTTGCATTTTTAACTATTTCATGGAACCTGATCAATTCTTCCTCCAGCCTGCCAACTGGATTTTCAACTGTCTCTGATTTTTCAAAATGTGTGTATATCTTATCAGGGGCCTGGAGCCTTGCACTGCTTCCAGGCACCGGGAAACCAAGTGAAGCAAGATAGTGCATCTGGCCAAAGGCCCTGGCAAATGTGGTCTTCCCTCCATTGTTTGGGCCGGTCACAAGTATAATTTTTGCCCCACCTTCGAGATAAAAGCCGTTTGTAACAGGTAATATTCCCCTATCAAGGAGTTTCCCTGCAAGTGCCAGGTCATAGGAATTTCTTGAATAAAAAACATCACCGGAGGATACAATCTCTGGAATGCAAAAGTCCAATCCACTGTCTATGAAACGCCTCATGTAGGTTATGTATCTTGTATAAAATTTTATTTCACGCATAAGCCTTTCAATTACAGGACTGATAAAATTCTGATGGTTCTCATAGAACGATTCCATCCTTAAGAACTGATCCGGGTAAAGCCTTGATGCCATTTCAACCAATGAAGCCTCCACATGGCCGGTGCTGTATGAATAATTTTCCTTGAATTCCGGCTGTTCGCCATCAAGAAAACGGTCAAAGTATTTTACTATCTCGGCACCAAAATCCTCTGATTCAATGCTTCTCCTGACAGTTATCCTTGTACCCTTAACTGTAATCATATACCTTAAGGATTCCATTGCACTTTCCACTCCTTTTGATTCAGATGCCAGTATTCTGAATTCTTCAGATTTGCTGTATGATCTAAGGTAATTTCTTAAGCTATTCAGTCCATGGGATTTTACGGCATTATTATCAAGGCAATTAAGGAGCGAAATAATAGAATTACAATACAGATATGCGGAATCAAGGAATAGCCTATTTCTCTGCACTGAATCTACTTCCCTCAATTTTTTCATATTGTATTGCAGGATTTCGGCATCCTTAGAGAAAGACTCGATTCCCCTGCTTATGTTTATATCAGTCAGATCCTGAAACACCTCCTGCCTGTATTTTATATCCTGTTCAGATTTCATGGGCATATACAGCAAAGATTCAGTTTCATTATCATGTATGTGTCCATTTATTGCAGCAAAAATTTCATCCAGGGCCAGATCCCTAAAAATATCTGTTTCCCTTTCCATTACGGTTTTTACGCCATTGTCCCTGTAAATTATGCTTTCAAACTCCACAGTACCACTCCATTCCATTTTTATCAGGAGTTATCAGCACAGAGGCATTGAGTGGAACTCCATCCACATAGATTATAATGCTATTTTCAATATAAACATTTCACCTCTCCTGGTGGTAGCATTTATTGCCAGTTGGCCTATTCGTCTGCAGGATCCAATGCTATAGCATAAGAGCAGTTAACCATTTGAAGCCCCTCATAACTGAAACACTTTAAATAACATCCTGTTATTGGAATAGAGCAATGCCAGAACAAAGAGGAAATGTTTTCGATATGCTTGACCCCGCACTTAAAGATAGTGTGGCCAGAAACGGAATACTAATTCCAACGGAGGCACAAAAGCTTGCAATACCGGAGATACTCTCAGGTAGCAATGTGCTTTTGATATCCCCTACAGGGTCCGGAAAAACAGAGGCTGCTGTTCTGCCTGTGTTAAACAGGATCTACACTGAACGGCCCCAGGCTATAGCCCTTCTTTACATAACTCCCCTGAGGGCACTTAACAGGGATATGCTATCCCGGCTTATTGATTACTGCAATACACTTGGCATGAGGGTACAGGTAAGGCATAGCGATATAACGCAGTCACAGAAAAACGAAATCTCAAAAAATCCGGCACAGATACTTATCACAACACCGGAATCTCTCCAGCTTCTCATGATGGGCAAACGGCTCAGGGAGCACATAAAGAATATAAGGTATGTAATAGTTGATGAGGTTCACGAAATGGCGCAGAACGAGCGTGGATCACAGTTTGCCATAGCCATGGAGCGCTTAAAGGTCCTTGCAGGAAATTTCCAGGTTATAGGCCTGTCTGCAACCGCAAGAAATGAAAATGAACTGGCACTTTTTATATCGCCGTCAAAGGAATGCAAAATATTGAAGCCCGTTATAGACAAGAAAATGGATATACAGGTGATAATGCCTGAGAAAAGTGATGAGGAAACGGCCGAAATAATGGCATGCGATCCACAGTATGCGGGTTCAATACAGAGAATTCATTCCATAGTAGAAGAAAATACAGGAACAATAGTTTTTGTAAACCGGAGATACGTTGCAGAGGACATATCATTCAGGATGAAACTGTGGCTGAAAAATCCTGATATAGAGGTGCACCACGGTTCTCTTTCAAAGGAAACAAGGGAAAAGGCCGAATCAGATTTTAAGGAGAATCGTGTAAAGGCCCTTATTTGCACATCATCGCTGGAACTTGGAATAGATGTTGGATCAGCAGATATGGTTGTGCAGTTCAACTCCCCCAGGCAGATTAACAAGATGATACAGCGCATAGGGCGTGCTGGTCATTCACTGGAAAAAATTTCACGTGGCATGGTGATCTGCAACGATGTCATAGAACTGGAGGAGGCAAAGGCAATAGTAGGAAATATAAAATCTGGAGAGCTGGAAAACGTCATGATCAGAAAAAATTCTCTATCCACTGTTGCCAATCAGATCATGCTTGAACTGAATTTTTCCAGGAAAATGGATTATAACTACTTTTATAAGGTTATTACAGGTGCGTATCCTTTCAGGGACTTAACATTTGAGGATTACTATTCTGTTCTGGAATTGCTTTCAAAAACACGCAAGATAATTATAGAAGGAAATTTTGCCATAAGGAGATATCCGGTTCTGAAGTACTTCATTGAGAACATATCCATGATAGCCGGGGAGAAAAACTACCGTGTAATTGACGTAATAAATAAGCAGTTCATAGGAACGCTGGATGAAAAGTATGTGATAAACGAAGTTTCACCCGGTTCCTATTTTGTTATGAAGGGAAGCACATGGAGGACAATTCGTATAGACGATGACAAAATATACGTTGAGCCGTTTGCCACAGCTGCCATAGCCCCTCACTGGACCGGCGAGGAAATTCCGGTGCTGTACGAGGCTGCATCCCGTGTATCACTGGATCGCAAGAATAAAATAATTCCGGACTTTGTAAATAAAAACGGCAGGGTAGCGCTTGCTGAATGGTATAAAAATGATATGGCCACACTGGATAGAATCATAATTGAAGCACATAATTCTGAAATCGTTATACAGGTTCTGCTGGGGAGCCTCGGTAACTTTACCCTTGCCCAGATTCTGTCAGGGTTGCTTACATCTATTACGGGGGAAAGCGTGGAAATGGATTATTCACCATACCATATTTACATGCGCGTTTCCAGGAATATCTCGGCAGATGACATAAAGAACCTTATCATGAATATTGACAGGGATAATCTGGATGGCTATGTAAAATCATCTGCCAGAAGGTCACGTTTTTTCAACAATGTGTTTCTCTACGAGGCAAGAAAATTTGGGATTATTACAAATGAGGCTGACATAACCAGGATCCGTTTTGAGAAGATAGTTGATTCTTATTATAACACAGTTGTTTATGAGGACTCAATCAGGAAGTTAATATTCGATTATATGGATATAGACGTCCTCAGAAAATATCTGGAAAGGCTGAAAGACTCAAATTTTATACTAAAGGATAAAATATCAGAATCCTCTAACATATTCCTTTCCCATTACTCTGAAAGGATCATGCCATTGAAACCAACAAAGACCATCCTGGATTCTATCAAAAAGAGATTGATGAATGAGGAGGTTATTCTTTACTGCACATCATGCGGTAATAAGAGAACAAGAAAAATAAAGGATATAACAGATATACAGTGTCCCGTATGCCATTCACGGCTTGTGGCATCTGTATCCAAATTTGATGAAGAGTCAATATCTAAAAAAATTGACGAAAAAACCAGGCGCAGGCTGGTCAAAAATGCGCATCTTGTCAGGGAGCACGGCATAACGGCAATAATGGTAATGGCTGCCAGGGGGGTGGGCCCTGAGGTTGCATCAAGGATACTTGAGGTATCTTACCTTCATGAAGAAGACCTCATAAAACGGCTTCTAAATGCTGAAACTGATTTCGCCAAAAACAGGCAGTACTGGTGATTATTTTTATATATAAACGTATATTTATTTATACTGTATAATATAATTGCAGTTAATATAGTAAACTATATATAGAAGTTTATTTTTACTTACTTGATAATCATGATTGGTGGTCAACCCATATTTATCCTGAAAGAAGGAACTAAGAGAGAGAGCGGAAAGGACGCAATGTTCGAGAATATAGATGCAGCAAAAGCCATAGCAACATCTATTAGGTCTACACTTGGCCCGAGGGGAATGGACAAGATGCTTGTCGACTCCCTTGGCGATATAGTTATAACAAATGACGGGGTCACAATACTGAAGGAAATGGATGTTGAGCATCCAGCTGCAAAAATGATGGTTGAGGTTTCAAAGACGCAGGACAGCTATGTCGGCGATGGAACCACAACAGCAGTGGTAATAGCAGGAGCATTGCTTGACCAGGCCCAGGGACTGGTAAAACAGAATGTACACCCTACAGTAATCACAGAAGGGTATAAAACAGCAGCTGCACAGGCAAGCAGGGTTCTGGATGAAATTTCAAAGCCAGTATCCATAAAAGATAAGGAAGTATTAATTAAAATGGCAAAAACCTCGCTTAACAGCAAGAGTGCATCTGTTGAGAAGGACCTGCTTGGAGAAATCTCATACAATGCAATAAAGAATATTGCAGAGGAAAGGGATGGCAAATACCTGGTGGACTTTGACAACCTCCAGATCATTAAGAAAAACAGCGGAGAAATTGATCAGACAGAGTTAATTGACGGAATAATACTGGATAAGGAAAAGGTGCATCCCAACATGCCAAAAGTTGTAAAAAATGCAAAAATAGCATTGCTGGATGTGGCCCTGGAGATAAAGAAGCCGGAATTTGATACAAACCTTCAGATCAGCGATCCCTCAATGATACAGAAATTCCTGGGGCAGGAAGAGGATGTTCTAAGGGAAATGGTTGATAAAATAAAGGCAACAGGTGCAAATGTTGTTATAACCCAGAAAGGAATAGACGACATGGCACAGCACTACCTTGCAAAGGCAGGAATGTACGCAGTAAGAAGGGTTAAGAAAAGCGATGTTGACAAGCTTGCAAAGGCTACGGGAGCAGCCATAGTATCTTCACTGGAAGAAATTACCGCATCAGACCTTGGAATAGCCGCAACAGTGGAGGAAAGAAAGGTAAGCGACGATTACATGACCTTTGTCACCGGCAGCAAGAATCCGAAGGCAATCAGCCTGTTAATCAGGGCAGGAACCGACCATGTTGCAGATGAAATAGAGAGGTCATTAACAGATTCACTCCATGTTGTTGCAGCCGCAGTCGAGGATGGTGCTTATGTAACAGGTGGCGGATCAGCTGCAGAGGAAATCGCATTCAACCTGAGAAACTATGCATCCAAGGTAGGTGGAAGGCAGCAGCTTGCCATTGAAAAGTTTGCAGACGCCATGGAAGAAATTCCCAGAGCCCTTTCAGAGAATGCCGGTCTCGACCCAATTGACATCCTTATAAAAATAAGGAGTGAGCACGCCAATGGAAAGAAAACATACGGTATAAACGTCTTTTCAGGAAACGTGGAGGACATGGAGAAAACCGGCGTCATAGAGCCTATAAGGGTTGGCAAGCAGGCAGTCGAGGCCGCCACTGAGGCAGCAGTAATGATACTGAGGATCGACGACGTTATAGCAACAAAGTCATCCAAGGGCGGTTCACCCGGTGGAATGCCACAGGGTGGAGATTACTAAGGATAATCTTTATCCTTAAATTTAATTTACAGAATATTTATTTTTCCACTGATTTTTTGAAATCATCATATAGATATTTATATTTCATGGCAATAATATTTTATGAGATATAGTTTCCATCTTATTATAAGGAATGAAATGAAGGATGAATATATAAAAAGGCATAAAAATGTGTGGCCGGAATTATTAAAATTGCTGAAAGAAGCCGGTGTCAGGAATTATTCCATATTCATGGATGGCGCCGACATTTTTGGCTACTGGGAGTGCGAGGATTTAAGCAGGGCACTTGGCATTATAAACAGCAGTGAAATCAACAGGAAATGGCAGCAGTTTATGAGCGATGTGGTAATAACCGCTCCAGAAAACAGAACAGGGGATACAGTTATGGAGGTTTTCCACCTAGATTAATCCATGTGAATCGGATAGATCTCAACTTAATTTTCAAATATACTATTGTAAAATCCATCAATTCTCTTTAGAATTGCCTGGCTAACTGGGGGACAGGGGCACCTGCATGTATACCCTGAAATTACCTCTCTCTTCATAAGAAGGTATTTTTCCATGGATGTAAAGGCATGCAAATGATTCACCTCATATTTCAGGAGTTTGATCACATCATTTTTTGTATCACTGGTTCTGTTATTGAGAATGGTTTCTCTGATTTTATCCGGGATTGATGATCCAATTATGCTGCCTGTTGCACCAGCCTTTATTTCATTTTCCATATTCACCCCGAGATATCCCCCGTAAATTTCAGTATCCTTATACATAGCGCGCAGTATCCTCATTTTTTTCAAGGAACCACTGCCCTCTAATTTGAATCCTGCCAGTTTTCCGTTATCTATATACTTTTTCCAGAATTCAGGATCCGGTAAAATACTCCCAGGTATGCCAGTATCCTGGAATATCAATGGCATTCCAGAGCTTTCTAACACCCTGGACAGAAAGCGTTTGACAGTGTTTTTCCTGATACTGTAAAATGGCATATAAGATGGTATGGAAATTATCCCGGCAGCAGCACCATATTTTTCGGCCTCCATTTCCAGTTTCATTGTAGAATTTAAAGAAACATCATTCAGGCCGACAAAAATCCTCTGTTTGCTGCCTGCAGCATCAGTAATAAGTTTAATCTGCTTTTTCTTCTCATCCACTGAAAGCCTGTAATATTCGCCTGCGAAAAGGAGTATTGAAATGTTTTTTATATTAATTCTATGCAGATGTTCTACTATTCTTGAGGTTTCTTCCCAGTTTATTTCCTGATTTCGATAAAAAATTGTGGGAATTGCAGAGTTAATATTGAATTCAGTTTCATGAGTCATGCATATAAATAAATCAGAAATTTAAATATTTAACTACTGCATCCATATTGCCTGTTTTCCGGTATTTTCAAATTTAAGGCAAATATTTATTAGAATAGCTACAATATTAAAAATCATGATACATGTAGGTTTGTACTATAAGGTTAAGGAAGGCCATAATGAGGATTTTGTGAAAACATTCAACAGTGTGCTACAGCTATTGAAAAGCAAACCAGAAACGGGCTTTATCGATGGAAAACTCTATCAGGAAGTGGACTGCCCGAGGGAATATATGATTTACACAGAATGGAAGGATAGGACAGCATTCAAAAACTTTATAGAAATGAGGGAATTCAAGGAAACCACCGATTATGGGAATACGATACTTGAGGGAACACCGAGAAACAAAGTCTTCGGAGAAACCAATGGGCAAACTTATTAAATCATTTCATATATACAGTCCATGGAAATATCATATAAAGCCGGAAGCATAATATCAGATGAAAATTATGCCGGCATATTTTCATATGATGACAGGATAAAAAAATACCGGGCTCCGGCTTACATGTACTCTGAAATAATTAAAAAACCAGGAATCATAGATAAAGTTTTCCAGGATAAAAAACTGGAAATAGATTCCAGCATAAATCTCAGGCCATACCAGAAAAAATCTCTTGAGATGTGGGCAAGGAATAACTATTCAGGAACTGTTGTTTTGCCCACTGCTGCAGGTAAAACTATACTTGGAATATACGCCATAACCATGCTAAAAGTCCCAACAATAATACTTGCGCCAACAATAGAGCTTATCATACAGTGGAGGCAGAAGCTTAAGGATTTATTGAATATAGATGTGGGGCAGATAGGAGGTGGCGAGAGGGATATAAAGGATATCTCTGTTTCTACATATGACTCTGCGTATTTAATGGCTGAGGGGCTGGGCAACCGCTTCAAATTAATTATTGCAGATGAGGTGCACCATATGGCATCTGAAAGCTATTTGCAGATAGCCAAATTCTATGCATCACCCTACAGGCTTGGCCTTACCGCCACCTATGAAAGGGATGATAAACTCCATGAAGTGCTTGAAAAATATATGGGCGGGAAGGTTTTCGAGCTGGGTTATGAGGAATTGAATGATTTCATATCTAATTATAAAATAGTAAGAATACCAATAGACCTCAGCGATGAAGATGAAATAGAATACGAAAAGAACCATGAAATATTCCTTTCATATTTAAGAAAGAGGAACATAAAATTAAATGGAAACATGAACTTTGAAAATTTAATAATGTCATCCTGGAATCCTGAGGGAAAGGAGGCATTGATGGCATGGAGAAAAGCCCGTGAAATAGCATTCAATGCTGAAAAAAAGGTTGATTATTTAAGGTACCTTCTGAGCAAGCATCCCGGAGAAAAAATAATCATATTTTCTGAAGATACATCCACAGCATATATGATTTCAAAGGAATTCCTTGTCCCGGCACTTACATACATGACACCGGGAAAGGAGAGAAAAAAATACCTCGACATGTTTAAAACAGGCGAGATCACTGTGCTTGCCACATCCAGGATACTGGACGAGGGAGTGGACGTCCCTGACGCATCCATTGCCATAATAATGAGCGGATCTGGCAGCACTAGGCAGTTCAGGCAGAGGCTTGGAAGAATTCTAAGGCCCTCGGAGGGGAAGTCCAGCTATCTTTATGAACTGGTTTCAGCAGGTACAGCAGAGTATGGAACTTCAAGGAGGAGGAGAAAGGGTGTTCCCGTCGGACTTAATGATAGCACGTAAAACGAAAAATGGGCTTATATTCCCGGTTTTTCTTTCCGATGAGAACAGTGATTACATTGAAAAAGTCAGGGCCGTATTTATAAGGAATAAAGGGAACAAGAGAGAAACAATTGTAAAAGACCTCAAAGATCTGGAAGTTAATTCATCCAGCACAAAGACAGTTAGGGCTCTTTCCCTTCTTTTCTTCCGTAATTCTGTTTTTGAACCGCCGGTTAATGTGGATTCAATGGCCCTCCGTGAGGATGTGTTCAGGGCAGCGAGAATACCGCCAGTATCTGCCGGGGAAAAGCAATTAATTCTCGCTCCCGTTGAGGAAAAATATGGGCTTGATTATGATGGCATTATCAACGGCCTGTACGCTGACAAGGAGAGTGAGATGGTACTTACAAGAGTTTATGATGGCGATCCCATGGAAATATCCAGAAAATACAATATGGAGCAGCTGGAAACAATAATGGGAAAATGTAGTTCACTTACCATTACATCGGCCTCAAACTGGAGTTATCTTATCACATCCATAAAACGCCTCGGCCTCCTCTATAATACTAATATTTCTGGAACTGAACTTCAAGCTGTAACTGTTACCGGCCCATTGAGCATATTCGAAAATCCAGATCGCTATGCAAGCCGTTTTGCACAGCTCATGTACAGAATAAGCAGGCTGGAGAAATGGAGTATCGAGGGCGATATAAAGGTAAAGGACAAATTTGAGAAAACAGTAAAGATGTATAAACTGAATTTAAGTGATGCAGTATCATATTATCTGCCACAAAATCTTCAGAAAGAGGAAATCACATACGATTTTGTGCGCAGGGCAGACCCGCTTATAGTTGATGGCGACGTTTATTTTCCAGATTACGTTATCAGGATATTTGACAGGGATATTTATATAAACATTACATCGAAATACCTCTCAAAAAGAGATGAGGAGATAAAAAGAAAATTGAAGGGAAAGGCAGACTGGGAAAATATATACGTCCTTGACCAGAAAGATAAGGCTATTAAGGATGGCATTATATTTTATGGGGACATAAATTTTCAGTCCCTGAAATCTATATTAGAGGAAAAATATTCCGGCAAAAAACAGCTGAATTCAGAACTTGATGACAGCTCCATAGGCTCAATCAAGAAGGAGCTGGAAAAACTCTATCCCGATACAGACAAGATGTTTGCATACATTGAAAGCCAGGGCCTGGTGCCGGAAAGGGTACTTCCCGCCATGGGATATAAATTAAAATGGCGTGGTCTTGATATTATAGTGTTAAAGAAAGATTGACTTCCTCTACTGGCCAACGCAATAGGCTTCCTGCTTAAGAATTAAATATAGTTCCACAGTTTGTCCTGCCATAGATCATATTCCTCAGTAAGCTCTTTTATTCCGACTTTCTGGAAATTTTCATTCCTGGATTCTGACTCATATTTTGCCATAAGTGTTTCATAATCTGTTTTGCCCAGCTCGTCGAATTTCTTTTTGACCTTCTTTTTATTTTCTGGATGAAAATCACTGAGTTTTTCTCCCCGGTATAACACCCTGTAATACTTCTCCTTATCAAGCGTTACATGAAAAATCCTCCATGTAATATCCATGCTTTCTTCCTGCCTGAAATAATTTCCAGTTAAGTTTGCAAGGGCCAGAACAACATTTTCCTCTTTATCATTATTAAGCTGAAATGCTATTTCCACTCCATTCATATTCAAATATTGGCTGTTAGTATAATTAATTTATGGAAAAATATAATTTTCTCTCCATCATATATGGTAGCCGGAACAAATCATTCTGATACAAGTATATGATGCTTCCTGCGTAAGAATGTTAAATGATTCCATTTTCCATGCCTTTATAATCCTTAATATTTGAATCAGCAAACTTCAAATCAAATTCCTCAGGGTTGTACTCCCCTAGCCATTCAACAGTTTCCTCATGATCAGGGTCATCTGGATTACCGGCTTTTCTAAGAACATCATAATAACCGTAAACTCCCCCGCAATCTTCTGGCGGGCAGTTTCTTTTACCACCTATACAGGCAGGAAGTTTTAAACTTGAATCAAGCGGAAGTATTTTCTCTACAGAAATCGTGTGTTCCCATCCGTCTCCAAAATCATATGTATATTCAAATTTACTCTTCTCATGCAGATCGAGATCTTCTATAGTGACCATGGTTGAGTCAATTTCATCTGGATCTGATTCCCACTCATCACTGGGTTTTGTATAATACACCAGTCCATCATAAAACTCATAAAGATGATAGTTGTCCCAGCCAAAAGCAGCCTGAATCATAAGATGCAAATCATGAAGTTTAGTATCGGACCTGACCAAAAGCTTTCTCCATATGGGCGGGCTTATGCCTTTTATGCGTACTCTCAACTGCATTACAGTATGTACCTTATTTTTATTGCTTTTCTTAATTATACGTTGAGGTTTTTTATTGCCTTCCATGGTAGAAAAACTTTCCGTGAGAAATTTTGTAAGTATATCGCCAGGTGGTGAAATATTTATAAATGAAAAGAATAGATCTCCCCTGAATTCATTTCCATACTCCACCTCAATATATCTTTCCCTGAATTTTATCACGCAAAGTTGCATAGCGACCTTAATTGGATCCTCAGTATAACAGAATACCTCCAATGGTAACGTATTATTTTTCAGGTCTACATCTCCCGGAATTAGAACCAGCTTTATACCATTTACTTTTTTGGTAATTTCGTGATCCTTCAGCGTCTCAAGCATGGTCACCAGTTTCATGGCGCTAAAAGCATCCAGTGTTTCAGATATTATAGGACGACCCCCATCATCCTCTGAAAAATCACCACTTTTTTGTATATCTGCGGGCAAGCTATTAATCTTATTTTCCAGCAATCTTGCCTTTCTCCCTTCCCTTGTATTGCTTTTAAGGATAAGGCCATTAAGTATTTTCTGGAATTTATGAGCATTATAAAGTTCAGTATCCATATCATAAATTCTTCTTGATACATTCTTCTCCTTGTTTGCATCTATAAATTTTTGCAGGTCAGCGGGTATGTCATCATGATTTTTTTCATATCTTGTTAATCCTGTTTCTGGATCTGGAAGCAAAATATTGAAATAAATTCTCCCTATCTGAACAGCCCTCTCTATTTTATTAATATCGTAAAATTCCCGGTCCGGCATAATTAATTTCAAGCTCATTCAGATAGCACCTTTATTCTTAATCATGAACTATCGTATATATTTCATTACATACACTAAAATAACTTATGATTTCTTGATTACCCTGTCCCTTATTATATACCATGTACCCAGTGCCATAACTCCAAGTTTCCCCTCAGTATCAAAAAATTTTATTTCAATTATAACTGCAGTTCTACCTGCCTTGACAGTTTTTCCCTCTACCCTGAAGGGGCCATTCGCCATGGGTGCAAGGAAATTGATCTTAACTTCCTGTGTGACCTGATCAATGCCATCATTAACCGTCATGGTGGTGATACCTCCTGCATAATCAATAGCGCTCATTATCATCCCTCCATGCAGAACCTTACCGGCCCGGGTGATTTTCTCACTATACGGTAATTCCATCTGACAAAATCCCCTTTCTATTCTGGTAATTTTTAATCCCATATAACTAAATAAGTTTTCTTTTTCTTCAAATGCCCTGTTAAGTTTATCAAGATCCTTTGAAAGGCCCATAATCTGTTCAATGCGGGTTGCCATACGCCTGTATCCATTTTGTGTTAATAAATTATCAGGTAAGTATTTATTTAAAATCAATCCCTTATGCCTGCCGGAATAGTTAATGGTTTATCCAGCTTTAAATAAATAATATTAGTCTAAGCCAAATTAGTCTAAATAAGACTAGACAAGTATTTATTTTAGAAGTTAATAAGAATGTTTATAAATAAATTCACACTTCTTTCTTCATGCCAATGTATGAAACAGAAAACAGTTTAGATGAAAAAACAAAGGATATGTCAAGGGCCAGGCAGTCCTTAATAGAGGAAATGCAGGCAATAATGTTCTATGACGAGAGGCTGGATGCTACAAAGGATTCTGTATTGAAGGATGTAATAAAGCATAACAGGGATGATGAGAAGGAGCATTTCTCGCTTCTGCTTGAATATCTGAGAAGAAATGACCCTGAGCTTGACAGGGAACTTAAGGAAATACTGTTCTCCAAAAAGGAATTAAAAGAATTGGGAGATTAAATATTTTAGGGAATCTATTTATTTTTTATTTGCATTGAAGTCTGGTTATGTATCAAAACAAAATTTCTGGATCAATCGTTATTGTAGATGGAAGCAACGTTGCAATGTACGGTATGAGCAAATCAGGGAAGAAAAAGGCCGTACTGGAAAATATCCTGTCAGTAATAAATAAACTTAAAGAATATAAAGCATCTGAAATAATTACAATATGTGATGCAAATATACGTTATACAATTGATGAGAAGGAAAAACTTAACAGGATGATTGAGAATAAATCCATAATTCTTGCACCATCAGGCATAAGGGCAGATATGTTTATACTGGATTATGCCAGGGAAAAGAAATGCCTGATAGTTTCCAACGATAAATTCAGGGATTATAGAAGTGATAAATGGATTCATGACAATATTGACAGCATAACAATAGGCTTTATCTTCGTCGGAAAGGATGTACTGCTGGAACCTGTTAATCAGAAAAGCACGGAAAGTGATAGGAAACCTATGGATAATACCAAAAAGTGGTGGCATTTATTCAAGAAAAAACAGTAAAATATAATAAAAAATCAATATTAGGCATTCCAGCATAATTATATATAGATTATTTTAATACTGTTCTGGAGATAACCTCGTGAATACACTATAAACAATATAATAAGAATAACCATTATGATCGGGGGTATTTTCACCATGAGGTGAATCATAATGGAGGCAGAAATTAAAAATGAAAATGTATCAAATTCCGTCCTTGAGGCTGATGGAATTTATTTTTCATATGACAATGGCTACGATGTATTTGAGAATATAAACATCAGGGCCGATTCTGGAAAATTTGTTGCAATAATCGGGCCTTCAGGAATAGGAAAATCAACACTTCTGAGAATACTTGGTGGATTCCTGAAACCGGACAAGGGTATTGTTAAACTTCTTGGCAAAACTCTATACGAGCCGACTCCGGAGGTTGCACTTATACATCAGTCCATAGTAACATTTCCCTGGATGGATGCCCAGGAGAACGTCATGCTTTCAATGAAGGCAAAAGATATGTCCAGAGATGAAATGGAATCCAAGGCAAAGGAAGCGCTTTCCAGGGTTGGACTGGATGGATTCGAGGATCTGTACCCCAAGGAAATGAGCGGTGGTATGAGGCAAAGAGTGGCAATTGCAAGGGCTTTTGCTGCAGATCCCTATGTTTTCTTAATGGATGAACCATTCGCACATCTTGATGAACTTACTGCAGAGGGGCTCAGGCAGGATATATATAATATTCTCTTTAGCGGAGAAACTCCTTTGAAATCTGTTATCATGGTCTCACACAACCTTACTGAGGTACTGGAACTGGCTGATGAGATATATATCCTGAATAATATTCCAGCAACTGTTGTTGGCAGGGTAGAGGTTACAATGCCAAGACCAAGAAACCCAAGAAGCGACAATTTTAATGCAAATCTGGATGCGCTTTACAGTTATCTGACCCCTCCGAGGAAGAAGAAATGAGGTATGGTTATGGCGGCTATAACACTTATAACACTGGCCGTACTGGCTACGGTGGCCCGTGTAATCGGGCTGATAATACTGTCCATAATAGCAGGGTGGTTCCTGGCATATGCCTCAATAAAATCAAAATTCTTCGAAAATATTTATATTATTCTCATTGAAATATTTGAATCGGTACCTGTTATTACCTTCTTCCCCATCGTTCTGGTAATTTTCATAACCAGAATAGGCGGTCCGCTGGGGGTTGAGCTTGCAGCTGACTTCTTAGTATTAACAGCAGTGGTCTGGAATATATGGATGGGGGAATACCAGGCATTCAAAACGGTACCCAGGGAGATGGTTGAGGTCGTTGAAAATTCGCGGTTTGGATTATTTTCCAAATTGAGGTATCTTTATATCCCGTTCTCAGTACCCAGGATTACCGCAAATCTATTTCCAAGCATCTCTGATGGATTTTTCTATATTACTGTAAGCGAAGTTTTCGAGGTTGGGGTCCACACGTACCAGACGTTCGGAATAGGGTCAGTCCTGGATACATTTGTGGCAGACGGCCAGCTATTCAACATAGAAATGGCGCTGCTAATAATGGGCATTGCAATAGTTGCAATCATAGTTATCCTCAGGGAGTTCAGCAAATATGCTGTTGGAAGATATACATTAGATACAGATGCACCTGTAATGAAACGTGGCAGGCTGAACTTAAGAGAAACTGCAAGGGTATTTGCGGTTCTTTCAAAAAACCCCCTTACAAGGCTTGCAAGGTATTATAAATACAGAGAAGGTGACAATCATGAGGAAACGTATGAAAAGAAGGAAAGGAAGCAGAAGCGGTACAGGTATGTATATGCCGCAGCTGGCATAATTATTCTTGTCGCAATTCTTTACGGTGCAGTATCGCTCATCACATCCGTAAAATTGAGTGAATGGGGGATACTGATAGGAAAAACTCCATCACTTCTTACCGGACTAGGCTATGATTATTTGCGCGTTGCCACAATACTTGTTATATCTATGGCTATTGCAA
The DNA here is from genome assembly GCA_021806295.1 of Thermoplasmata archaeon. Lineage (GTDB taxonomy): Archaea > Thermoplasmatota > Thermoplasmata > Thermoplasmatales > Thermoplasmataceae > Ferroplasma. The sequence goes on along the minus strand of JAJZXS010000025.1, from coordinate 31,194 downwards.
TTTTCCTGGGGTACTATCTTGCAGTTAACAGGAGGGCAGAAAAGTACTGGATTCCAATTATCCAGTCTTTGAGCGCATATCCCGCCCCTATATATTTTCCATTTCTGTTTATACTTACAGAGCCTTTCATTTTCGGCATATTCGGGGTATTTACCAATGAGCTTTATGTACTGTCTCTGGGATTCATAAGTACATTTTATTATGTATTTTATTCGTTCTGGATGGGGGTAAAGGCAATGCCAGCGGAATACTGGGAAATCACCAGGAACCTGAAACTGGGGTACTTCAGGAAGATGAGGAAGGTCGTAATACCGTCAACATTCCCGTATCTGATAAGTGGGATATCCTCTACAATAAACAGTGCCTGGGGTGGCCTCATGATAGGTGAATACTGGCCTGATATATACGGCACGCATTCATTAACTGTGCATTCAGGGCTGATGAAAACCATAGATGTAGCAACTGCCACAGGTGATATAGCCCTTGCAGCATGGGGGTCGCTGATATTTGGTATAATAGTTGCAGTATACTCTGTTCTGTTTACCAGAAGAATGATGGATCTGGCACAGAAGAAATATGTGGCAGAGGAGGGCGTATATTCTGCATAGAGGTTCATACTAAGAAACAGGCCTTTTTAATATACATAAAATAACATTAATATTATTAATACAGTATGTATATACTTTATTATGGATGTAATAGACCCTGACGCCAGAATAGCTGATCTTCTGGGGCTTCTCTATGTACTTAACAATATATTCGATGGAAAGACTGACCTTTATCAGCTGGAAAAGGAAATGGAAGTGGACCTTGACGATTTGATGCCCATAGTTTATACTGCCACAAATCTGGGGCTTGTAAATACAGAGTCCGGTGATATAAGCATGGCCCAGAAAGGGATAGAATACATAAAATCAGGCATGAACCAGAGAAAACAGATTATACGTGATTCATTAAAAAATATTGAGCCATTTAAAACAGCACTTTCATTAGGGTCTTTCACCCTTGAAGATATAATAGATAAATTGAAAGAAAACGATGTGCCCACATTCAATAACCCCGATGGCCCCCATGATCTGGAGGTTATATTGATTGAATGGGGAATATACTCAAGGTTTTTGAAGAAAACCGACGATGGTTTTGAGGTTGTCTCATAGATAGTCAGGTATAACCCTGGCCACCATTTTTACCAGTGTTCTCGCTCCCTCAGAAACCTCGAAATCTGTGGCAGATCCATGTATCATTCCGATGCCCCTGATTCCAAGGGCGCTTATGCCAGCCTGCCTTAATTTTTTCACATAGCTCTCCTCTGGGTCCCTTAATGGATCATACTCATTTGATATTACTATGGCCGGAGGAAGCCCCGAAAGGTCGTCTGCTACCAGAGGTGAAAAATAGGGATCAATCAGGTCTTCCATGGTTCTTGAATAAAGTGATCCGAAGTATCTTATCATTTTTTCAGTGAGGACATAATCGTTGCCGTATTCCATAAAAGATCTGGAAAAATTATCCGGTGCAAGGCTCGGATAAAACAGTATCTGGGCAGCTGGCATCTCTGCTTTCATATCCCGGGATTTAAGGCATAGTGCTGCAGAGAGATTGGCCCCTGCACTGTCACCTCCTACACCCAGTTTTCCTTCAATGCCGAATTTGCCCCTGTTTTCTGATATGTAATGGAAGGAGTCATATGCATCGTTGATGGCATCCGGAAATTTATTTTCAGGTGCAAGTCTGTACTCTACAGATATAATTTTCACTCCGGACTCTTCCGCCAGGAATCTGCAGAAGTTGTCATATGTTTCTATATCTCCGAACAGAAAGCCACCACCATGGTAATACACAAGAGCTGATTTTGATTTACCATTGCTGTACATCCTGGCCTTCAATGCCCTCCCCTTGAGTTCTATCCTGTAATCCTTGATCTCTTTAACCTCTATTTTTTTGCCCTGTGAGTTTATGGACGTTTCGTTTAAAAACTTCCTGAGCATTACAGGGTCCATTTCTGTCATATCTCCTGCATTTCTGGATAGTTCTATCAACGTTTTAAAATCTGGGTCTACCATGTATATCCAGTATACAATAATATTTTAAACTTGTGAGCCGGCCAAATTTAAACATCAATTTATTGCATGATTATACAAAAATAACTATATGCCTGTAAGCATTAATTATCTATGACAGATACAGTCCCACAAAAGAGAACAAAACATCCCTATTTTATGTACGATATGATGAGGGAAACACCGGGTTCCCTGGACACAACAAAAAGAACCATGGAAAATCTTGATTATTCATTTCTTTTGAATAAACCATTGCTGTTCACAGGTAATGGTACTGCATACCATGCAGCACAGATAGGGTCAGGATTTCTCTATAAAACCAGTTTGAAATACTCATTTGTGCAGTCATTTGAACTGTTAAATTATTATATGCCGGTGCATGGTACAGTTGTGGGCATCTCGAACAGCGGAAAAACAAAATCGACCATTGATTCACTTGTGTACCAGAAAAAATATGCATATATAGTCGGCATAACACATTATCATGAAACACCAATGGAATATATCTCAGATAAAAGCATTGTTATTGATTCAGATGATAAATCACTCTGCAATACCAAATCATTTTTTGACAATGCCCTGGCGGCCATGTATATAGGAGTCCGTTATTCACATCTTCCAGTCGATGTAAATGGGGTAATTCATTCATTAAAGGATCTTATTGTATCAATGGATTCAAAGGTAAAGAAAATTGCACATGATCTTGCACATATAAATAGAATATTTGTACTTGGTGCAGGACCCGAGGAGCCAGTTGCAAGGGAAGCAGCACAGAAGATAAAAGAGGCAACGCATATACATGCAGAGGGGATAGAGCTTGAAGAGTTTATACATGGCTGCACATCACTTATAGATGAAAATTCACTGGTTGTAATAATTAACTCTAGAACTGTGGAAAGCCGTTCAATGGATATAGTAAGGGCATGCAAGGTTGTGGGCACGAAAACATTTACAGTTAACGGAGAGGGTGATTACAGCGTGGACGTTACAGATTTGGGAGACGAATATCTCAATGCCCTGCTGAATGTAGTTCCACTGTATTATCTGGCATATTATATTGCCGTTGAAAATGATACCAATCCTGATTTATTGAGATTTGATGAGGAAAATTACAGAAAGTTTGACGACATAGTTTTTCCTCCCGGTGCCCATTAATTAATCCTTTATATCCAGGCATCGGCTTTTTCTTCTAAAATTTTTTTCACTATCATAATACCGCTTATTATGTGGATAGAAATATATAGCCATGGATGATACTAATATTGCCACAATTATAGTCAAAATTATTATTTTTTTATAAGGGGATTTAACATTCATTTAGAATTGTTCTGATTCATATTTTTTTGACCGTCACTACCTGCATTATCTGTATATATTTTATTAATAAAATTTTCTAGTTATTTGCATAATTCAATTTACATAAATAATATAAATTAAACCACAAAATTTCCGTCGGCATTGAAAATCATAATATCAAAATTAATATTATTACAATAAATTTTACCGGCAATAGTTATATATTGTATTATAATTTCATCTTTATGGAAACAGAGATGTATATAAAATCTAACGCCAGCTTTTCAGTTTTTACTGTTAATGTTAGGCATATACATCATCACGGGAGGACAGGCATTAAAAACGATATGCTATCGAGTTTCCTATTCACCCGTGGTAACCTTGAAGATCCTGGACAGAAAGCTAGGTGAAATAGCCCGCAGAGTTCGGGAATCATTCTATAGCTCTGGGTTCTATGAAGTTTTTCCAGCTTCATTTATAAAGTCCAATGATACTGAGGGATTTAGATTTATTCACCGCAATGAGGTCTTTGTACTGGAGCCAGACATAACCCTCAGACTTATGGAGAAACAATTCCCACCAGATTCAAGCATATTTTATGTTTCCCAGCAGAGCGATAGGAATCTTGCGGAATCACTGAAAACCGGTGGTGAGATAATAGGTGGCGATTCCCTGGGCAGTACTGTTAAAATTTTAAAAACTATCATTAAAATTCTGGACGGGCTCGGGCTGGGTAACTATAGCATTGATATGGGGGTTTCCAGTATTTTTGATAAATATAAATCCAGCAGCCACTGGACAGATATAAAAAAGGCACTAAAGAGCAGAGATTTTCAGGCATTAAATAAAATTGACAGTGAGGACAGATCCGAAATTATTAAAATTATGGGTACAAGAACAAGAAATAGCGGGATAGAAATACTGGACCAAATTTTAGAATCCGTCAACGACCCACGGGTCATTATAGATCTCGGGACAGTGAGGCAGCCTGATTACTACAATGGTCCTGTATTTGAGATATACAATAGCATTGGATTCATCGGCGGCGGTGGCAGTTACAGCATTCGCGGCATAAATGCCTGTGGATTTACCATGGATCTCATGGCAGTATACAGAATGTATACTGAAAATATGGAGGCAGGAAAATGAAATTTGTAATACCGAGAGGGCGTTTGATGGTCAACTCAATGAACCTTTTAAAGTCAGCAGGGATAGACATTGACATAGACGATGAAAGAAAGCTTGTATTCAGGAAAAATGGCAATGAAATAATACTCCCGAGAGCCAGAGATGTGCCAGTTTACACAGAGTATGCCGGTGATATCGGAATTTGCGGAACAGATTCTCTGGCAGAGAGTGGGGCCGATTTATTTGCTCCTCTGCCATTAAATTTCGGCATATGCAGATTGAGCATAATTGCCCCTGCTGGATATACAATAGAAGATTTAGAGGGCATGGACATCGCAACAAAACATCCAGTAATCACTGAAAAATACCTTAATTCAAGGGAAATACACGCAAATGTAATTGGGCTGAACGGATCCCTGGAGCTGGCACCTGAAACCGGGATAGCAGATGCAATAGTAGATATTGTCCAGACAGGTGAGACAATGAGGAAAAATCATCTTGTTGAAATAAAAAAAATAATGGATATACAGGCAACTCTTGTTGTAAACAGGGTTTCCCAGAAAACTAAGTATGACGAAATAAACAAATTTATCGAAATGGTAGGTGAGGCTGATGGAAATAGAAAACTATGTGAGAAATATACTGGAAGATATTAAAAAACGTGGATTGGATGCAGTTATGGAATATTCTGCGAAATTTGACGGGTATGCTGGCGATATAAGGGTATCGCGGGAAGAATTCAGGGAAGCGGCTAATACAATACCGGATTACGAAAAAGAGGTAATAAAAAGGGCGTATAACCGTATAACCGATAATCATGAAATGCAGCTTAACAGGGACCGCATGCGCATCTTTAATGGATCTATATATGGCATAAGGTATACCCCACTGGAACGCATAGGCATGTATATACCGGGAAAAAAACCGCTTCCATCAACAGTAATGATGATCGGTGCACCCGCAAAGATAGCAGGTGTAAGGGATATAATAATAACAACCGCACCAATGGATAACGGCAAGGTCAATCCATACACCCTCTATATTGCAGGGATGCTGGGAATAAAAGAGGTGTACAAAATCGGTGGAATTCAGGCGATAGGTGCCATGGCCTTCGGTACAGGGATGAACAGGGTGGACAAGATATTCGGACCCGGAAATTCATACGTGAATGAGGCTAAGAGGCAGGTTTTCGGCATAACCGGAATAGACGGGCTCTACGGTCCATCTGAAATAATGGTTATATCCGATGAAAATTCAAACAATGAATATATAAGGGCAGATCTGGACTCCCAGCTGGAACACGGGCTGAGTTCAAAGGCATGGCTTCTGACCACAGGAAAGGTACCTGATAATATGGGCAATAGCAGGGTGGATATCATTGTTTGCAGAAATATGGAAGAGGCCATATCAAAGGCAAATGAGATAGCTCCTGAGCATCTGGAAATACTGGCTTCAAGCCCCATGGAGATATTCAGCAGGATAAAAAATGCAGGGGCAGTGTATACAGGAGAATACGCACCGGTACCTGCCGGTGACTACTTCCTTGGAGTCAACCATCTTCTTCCCACCGGGGGAACGGCACGCTTTTCATCAGTGCTTACAGTGGACGATTTCATGAAAAAAACCTCCTTTGCAGATGTTTCCAGATACGACTTCATGGCTGATAGGGAACTGGGCATTGCACTGGCAAATATAGAAAATATGCCCCTGCACAGAAAATCCATGGAGGTGAGATCATGATCAGAATAACCAATGAAACAGAAATAGAAGTTTCTCTGGGATCAGCAGAAACAACTATAGAAACCGGAGACCCTATTCTTGACCATATGATGAAAACATTATTCTTTTACATGGAGAAAACCGTAACCATCAGATGCAAATACGATCTCAGGCACCATTTATGGGAGGATCTAGGAATAACAGTGGCACAGGAAATATCCTCATATACAGGCAAAAAGCACATCAGGAGATTTGGAAACGCAACAATGCCCATGGACGAATCTCTTGTAATGGTTTCACTGGATATTTCAAGGGCGTACATAAACTTCGATGTAAATTTTACGGATTCAGAGGGTTTTGAAATCGGCCTTGTATATGAATTCCTATGGGCGCTTGCAAGAACAGTGCCACTGACCCTTCACGTTGTCATGATGTACGGAAAAAATGCCCACCATATTACTGAAAACATATTCAAATCACTGGGAACAGCAATGGGAACCGCCATTCAGGAAAATCAGTATTTGAAAAGCACAAAGGGGACAATATGATTGCCATTATAGATACCGGAACAGCAAACCTTTCCACCATAGAAAGGGTTACTGGAGGAAAAATTACATCAAATCAATATGATATTGAACGTGCAGAAAAAATAATATTTCCCGGCGTGGGATCGTTCACCTACGTACTGGAAACTATCAATCCGGTCAGGGATACGCTCATTGACAGGATTAGATCAGGAATACCATATCTCGGCATATGCCTCGGGCTGGAAATCTTATTCGATTCCAGTGAGGAAGGCCCTGGAAAAGGTTTTGGAATTATTCCCGGCAGGGTTAGGAAATTTTCAGGGGTTAAAACCACACACATGGGATGGAATCAGGTTAGGAATATAATCGATCTTCCAATAATGCAGGGAATACCGGACAATTCATTCTTTTATTTTATGCATTCCTATTACGTGCCTGATACTGGATACCGGGCAATGGAAACTGATTATATGGGGTATTTCACTTCAGGAATAGCGTATGAAAATATATACGGAATCCAGTTCCACCCGGAAAAGTCAGGAGATACAGGTATAAGGCTTCTAAAAAACTTCGGGGTGCTTTCATGATAGATATATACCCTGCCATAGATATTTACAGGGGGCAGGCAGTGTCTCTTACCAGAGGGGACATATCCACAAGAGAAGAGTATGGAAATCCTATTCTATTTGCAGAAAAGTTCTCAAAAATTTCCAGCAAACTCCATATAGTGGACCTTGAAGGTGCATTCACCGGGATGCCTGTAAATATGAATGTGATAGGTGAAATAAGGGCATCTGTCCCATCTTTCATACAGGCAGGCGGGGGGTTCAGAACTCCAGAATCAATAAAAACCGGATATTCTGCCGGCATTGATAGTGTAATTATAGGAAGCGCAGCACTCGACAGAAAATTTCTGGAGGACACAGCATCAAAATTCAAAAATATCACAGTGAGCATCGATGCTTATAACGGTCTGATAAAATATGGTGGATGGAACAGGGTAACTACCATAGATTACAGGGATTTCTACTCAGAGGTTAGTGGGTTGGTGGATCGCTTCATATTTACATCAATAGACAGGGACGGAACAGGGAGCATCAGCAATATAGAGAGATTCTGGGATTCCGGCTATTTTATATATGCAGGAGGCGTGGGCTCTATCCATGATATATACCGGATCGAGAAGGCAGGATTCGATGGCGTAATTATAGGCAAGGCCCTCTATAAAGGTGGGATAAGCATGGAGGACTTAATATGCTTGCAAAAAGAATAATTGCAGCACTTGACATAGCCGGTGGAAGGGTTGTAAAGGGCGTAAATTTTCAGAACATTCAGGATTCTGGAGATCCTGTTGATCTGGCAAAACGCTATGTATCTGAAGGCATGGATGAAATTGTGTTTCTGGATATCATGGCAACTGCCGACAGAAGGAAAATTCTATCTGACCTTGTAAAAAGGGTGGCTTCTGAGATAAGTATACCGTTCACTGTTGGGGGTGGTTTATCGGATCTGGATGACATGGTATCTATAATTAGAAACGGCGCAGATAAGATTTTTATAAATACTTATGCTGTGAAGCATCCTGAGGTCATCGGGAAGATTTCGGATCGCATAGGATCAGCCAATACTGTAATAGCAATAGATGCCATGTACAGCAATGGAAAGTACCGTGTATGTATAAATGGCGGTTCTATAGACACAGGCATGGATGCCATTGAATGGGGAAAAACAGTAGCTTCCCTGGGTGCAGGCGAGCTTCTTGTCACGTCTATTAACACTGATGGGACAATGAGCGGTTTCGATATTAACCTCATAAGGGATATGGTGGAAAATGTGGACATACCTGTAATAGCATCGGGAGGTGCCGGCGGTCCAGGGGATTTCCTTGGAGCATTCAATGCTGGAGCTGATGGCGCACTGGCGGCTTCAATATTCCACAGGGGAATATACAGTGCAGTGGATATAAAGAAATATTTACGGGAGCATGGTATAAATGTTAGATTATAATTTCGATTTTGATGGAGTAATTCCTGTGGTTGTACAGGATTACAGCACAGGAGAAGTACTGACACTGGGATACATGAATATGGGAGCATATCGAAAAAGCATTGAAACAGGATTAATGCATTACTACTCCAGGAGCAAGGATAGGATAAGAATGAAGGGAGAGGTGAGCGGAAATATCCAGAAAATCCATGATGTGATGGTTGACTGTGATGGTGATTCACTTCTTTTCATGGTGGATCAGAAGGGAAGTGCATGCCATCTCGGAACCAGAAGCTGTTTCAGGAAAATTGGCACCGTTGAACAGGGAGAAAACATTGACTACTCCATGGAGGTCCTTCTCAACCTGGAAGAACTTGTAAACCGGACAAGGCATAATCCAAGACCCAATTCATACACAACCGAACTTTTTAACTCAGGCGAGGAGAACATAAGGAAAAAGGTTGGTGAGGAAGCAGTGGAAACTGTGCTGGCCCAGGGGAAGGAGAGGATAATTTATGAAACTGCCGACCTGATGTACCATCTTACTGTATATCTTGCATATGAAGGAATAAAATTTTCTGATATCATGAACGAACTTTCAAGGAGAAATAAAAAATAGTTTATGATACAGGGTGCCCCCTTCTCGGGGATACTCCTGATTTTTTGACACGTTCTCCGGATAATGAATCCATGGCCTTCTTCAGGCTGTCAAGGAACAGGTCAGCCATGTCCCTGCTGAAGCTTTCCCTGACAACTATCCTCATGAGAACTGTTTCAGATGCATCTGCAGGAAGGGCATAGGCAGGAACTATCCATCCATAACTTCTTATTGCAGATGACAGTTCAAATAGGTCGTATACGTCCCTGCTTTTCTGTTTGAATGTAACTACCGGTATATGCTCTGCATTGCTTATAACCTCTAAATTTCTAATTTTTCCCAGTTTCTCACCAAGGTATCTTGCATTTGTCATCATATTTTCAGCTATGCGCCTGTACCCTGATTTCCCCAGCCTTATGATATTATAGTACTGTGGTGCGATATTCGATGAACTTTTCGAGAAATTCAGTGTGTACGTCGGCATATCATTGCCCAGATAATTCACATAAAAAACAAGGTCATCAGGCAGATCAGATTTGTCCTTGAACAGAAGCCATCCTATTCCAGGGTAGACCAGGCCGAATTTGTGTCCGGATACATTTATAGATTTTACATGGCTCAGCCTGAAATCCCATTCGAGGCCCGGCTCAATAAAAGGAGTGATAAATCCCGCCGAGGCGGCATCCACATGCACCGGAACATCGATGCCCTTCTCCTGTTTCAGTTTTTCAAGCAATGCATTGATTTTCCTGACATCATCAAAGGCGCCAGTAAATGTTGTCCCCATTACGGCGCCTACCGCAATAGTGTTTTCATCAACCATGGAAACCAGACTTTCCGGGTCTGCTACCAGTGTCTTTGAGTCAAGTGGAACAACACGGGGCTCCACATCAAAGTACTTTGCAAATTTGTCCCAGACCACATGCGTGTCAGCACCGAATACTATGTTAGGCCGCGATATGTCCTTTTTCTGTTTTTTCATTTTTTCCTTCCAGTTCCATTTATGGGCCAGGAGGGCAAGCATGATTGATTCAGAGGATCCTATTGTAGAAGCTCCGGTAAATTCTTTGTTTTCAGGTGCGTTATATAGCCGTGACAGTATATTTACAATCCTGATTTCCTCCTTTTTGATCTGCGGATATTCAAAGCTGTCAATAAAATTTTTGTGTGCATTTTCCATGAATAGTGCCTTTGCCTCCGGCTCCATGTAAGTGGTAACAAAAGTCGCAAGATTAAGTTCGGGAATTCCATCAAGATTTAACTCTTCATGGATCATTTCATATGCCGCCCGGGCAGCCATGCCATCTTCAGGGAATTCAAATTCAGGTATTGGCCTGTTAAAGTCCCTGTTGCTGTATGTTCCGTACACCTTCCTATCAGGATTCATTTTCTCGGTTACCATATAAATTGATTGGGGGATACTATAAAAAGTCTATTCAATTTCCCCTGTCAGCATTATTTTGTATGGTTTAATTTGAATAACTGCAGTTTTCTGGATATCTGTATTCCGGGCTTTATTAGAAGCTGTATGCTTGCCACTATGAACAGATAAACTCCCAGCATGTAGGTTTTATGGCTTATGAACAGTATGCTTCCGGACAGGAATTCAGATCCTATGGCCACATCATTGGCTATGGCAGCCCAATCATAAAGTTTTTTTATTCTCTGCCTGTGTACTTTTCTGTATTCATAACCGGCTATGGCATCGTTTACCATTTTGTCATGCAGAAAATCATTCATATGGAGCAGCATATACTGGACCTTACCGGATTTTATCGACTCCTCCATTAAATTCAGATAATCAGGATCGCCTATTTCCAGCGTTCTCTGATAAATAATATCATTGTTTTCATTGAGCCTTGCCAGCATTATTAACCTGATAAACCAATCCTTCTGGAGGTCTCCACGGTAACTGTCCATAGAAATGGAATAAGCATCCAGTGTGGATTTGCAAATATTTTTCAGTGTTTCTGAATAATAAAATTCACCTGAGAGAAGCATTGCCATGGTGATTCTCAGATTTATGTATTTCTCCTCAAATTTGTTTACGGTTATATTAAAATTTATTGATTCCATAATCAATCTTCCGGTTTTACGTGACGCATAAACTGTTTCCATTATTCCCATGGAAAATGGGTCCTGTTTCAGAATATTTACAACATTTTGATATAGTATTTCTCTATCGGATCTTGGCAGGTTAAAATTTATGCCATTCAGATTGGTGATCTCCAGTAACTCATCATCAGAACAGGTTTCAACGATTTCATTTTCAATCAATTTCTGGCAAATCTCAACCCCGAATACCCCGGTCAGCAGACCTTTTATTTCCCTCCATCTGAACTGAATGCCTATCCGGTTATCCTGCAGCATATGTAGAAAATAAACAGGAAAACTCAAATTGTCAAAATCTGGCATTATAGATTATCAATACCGGTTTAAAATACTTTTTATGCAAATATTTCCCGTATAAAATATATGCGCAATGCTTATATTTTTTCATAATTCAGGCAAAGATCACTGACAGCAGTTCCCACATATGGCATGTACATAATTTTTAAATAGTACAGTTTTATAAAACTTAAATGAATACTAATAATTCTGAGAATCAGATGAAGATTCCCGGCAGGTCCGTAATTACAACACTTTCTGCCATGGGATATTTTCTGGATGGCTATGACCTGAGTGTGATATCGGTATTTACTCTTGTTCTGGTGACCTACAAAATATTTCAGTATGATGCATTTACCGAATCTTTTGTGACTGGATCTGCCCTTCTGGGTGCATTTGTGGGTGCGGTTCTATTCGGGCATTTTGCTGATAATATCGGGAGAAGATACCTGTATATATTCGACCTTATCTTCTTCGCGGTATTTGCCATACTCTCTGCAGTGTCTACCAATATTTATGAAATGATAATATTCAGGTTCTTCGTCGGTTGGGGAGTGGGCGCTGACTATGCCCTGAGCCCTGTATACACAACCGAAATGTATCCCGATAAAAAGAGAGGTGCTGGATATGGCTGGGTATGGACATTCTGGAGCATAGGGGCAGGAGTTGCATTTGGAATCGGATACCTGTTCTATCTGGTAAATCCGCTGACCGGCTGGAGATGGACACTGGCAATAGGTGCTATACCCGCCATTGTCACAGTTATTCTCAGGACAAGGATGCCTGAATCTGTAAGGTGGGATATCATAGAACCCGGAAAATCTAAAATATCAGAGAAAAACCTCAACACAGTGGCAGAGAAGATAGGCATAACAAAGGAGGATATAAAAGCGATAATTGCTGAAAGGGAAAAAGAGGAGACTATAGCCGCCGGGTCCTTTACTGCCCTATTCAAGGGAGAATATGGAAAGCGTACAGCAATCATATGGTTCCAGTGGATACTCTACGATCTTGCAGGATATGGAATCGGCCTTTATTCGCCCTTAATACTTACAAGCCTTGGAGTTAAGGGGAGCACATCTCTATTGTTCTCGCTGATATTTTATATGCCGGTAGGATTTCTGGGTGCATTCGGGGCAGTTATGCTGAACGACCGTATGGGAAGGAGGCCACTTCAGATCATAGGTTTCGGCGGTATGGGAATTGCCATGGCAATGTTCTTCCTGGCATCCGGTGCCGTTGCCAGCATAGCCATTGTCGTGGGCATAGCTGCATTTGTGATAGATTATGGAATAGGAAATCTGGGGCCCGGGGATACAATGGGACTTTACGCTATTGAGCTTCTTCCAACAAAATTGAGGTCTTCGTCCATGGGAGGGGCCACAGGAATAACAAGAATTGCATCTTTCCTTTCTGCATTCCTGTTTCCTTTCATAAGTGATACAATAGGCAAGCCCTCGTTCTTCTTCATACTCCTGGCTTTAATGATACTGGCATTCGTGTTTACAATATTCTTCACACCCGAAACCAAGGGACTGACTCTTGAAGAAATTGCGGTCGCCTCCTACAAGCACGTTCATGGAATGCCCAGGCTCGTCATGCCAGAAGTGAAGAAGGAATAACTATATAATAAATCCCATTGATATCCATTCCTTAATTTTATTTTTATAATTGTTTATGCAGTTTATTTTTTCCATATCTGAGGATCTATTTTTTATATCATCTATGGAATTGGAAAGTTCAATATTGTCCGTTGTTTCCCTGACAATATCCATTATGGCCATTGCAATGCATTCGTATTCTGGCTGTTTGTCAATCCAGTATTCTGGAAATTTGAATTGCAGGATGGTCCTTAAAATTCTGGACAGTTTTGGCACAGTAATCTCATTGATTATAGCCGTATCCCGGCTTTTCATAATGGAATAGCGGTCGGGTGGTATAATCAATAAAAAATCCAGAAATTCGATAATTGAATCTGCCAGTTTTTTATCAAGTTTTTTGTAAATAAATCCACTGTTGAATTTTACAGCTATTAGGGCCCCAGTGTCCACTAAATTATTGATATTTTCAACGAAAATTGAATATGCCGAGTTGAGTTTTGGATAATCCCGGTTTGCCCTGTAATATATTACCTTCCTGGTTATATAGAGTGTTTTTATTGCCTGGGCGATATTTGATTTCAGAAGGGCAGATACATTTCCGGTTGAGTGCTTTTTCGTCATTTTAAGATATGTGTATCAATAGATTTTATTAAAGTTTTCCAGTAATAAAACTTAAAACCATTACATGGTAAAAACAGTAAAAACCAGGCTGTGAAAGTCAGCCATAGATTTATCTATGGCCTTACTGCTTGCTTGCCCTTCTAGCTCTCTTTAATCTTCTTATCTTTTTCTTTCTCCATTTCCAGCGCATGTTTCCTCTTTTCTTCCAGTCTCTTGAACTTCGTTTCACTATGTCACCTCAAGTGTAAATGTATGTTTGGTATTATTTTTTAATATAAATACCTATTTTATAACATGGTTGTTATTATAAAGAAATCCAGGCATATTAATTGAAATGCATGGATATTTGGGAAATCGAATGCCACGGAGGCCTCTCTTTTAAATACTGTTCCGGTACGCTCTCAGGTAATTGGATACCTGTATTGTAGAAACTACATGTGATAATACTGGATTTAAATAAATTTATATAATTCTTTTGTATCAATTATTATGAAAATTTTGGTTTCATACGATGGATCAGAAGGAGCAAAAGAGGCCCTTAAGTACGCTCTTGAACTGAAATGCAATTGTGATGAGTATTATGTATTATACGTTATTCCAACCATAGTGGGTATAAGTGCCAGCTTTGATTCCTATATACCGCAATCCGTGTATGAAGGCCAGGACAAAACAGCCAATGAAATTCTTGAAAAGGCCAAGAAAGTTCTGGAAAAGGATGATGTAAAGTATGAATTAATCAAGGCCAGTTCCAACGGAGAGGAAATCCCGAAAATAATACTTGAAACAGCCACAGAGAAGGGAGCGGATTTGATTGTCACAGGAACAAGAAAGCTGCATGGATTCAGCAAACTCCTGCTCGGCTCGGTGAGCTCTGGAATTATAGCACATGCTCAAATACCTGTAACGGTTGTACCACCTAAATAAAGGGTACATTAAATTTTTATAAATCACAAAAAATGAAATTCTTTATATATCCTTATAAAATAATGTGCCAATGGGAAGCATAAGACCGTCAAATATAAAAAGAATATCAGAAGAATTAGTTGATAATAATAAAGATCTGTTTAATGAGGACTTCAACCATAATAAGGAAATCCTGCACAGTTTCATAGAGAAGACTGTGACCAAGAAAACCGCAAATGCCATAGCAGGTTATATAACGAGATATATACTGAAGAAAAAGTCTAAGGAAAAGAACGAACTTGAACAGCTCGGGCTTGCATAAATAAATATTTTTCCATGCAATAAACCATAGTAGAATTGGAAATTATTTTTCTTCTGGAAGCTTTTCTGTTCTCCATTTATTCATGCCACCTTCAAGATGGTACAGCTTTGTATATCCTTTCCTAACAAGCCTGTTGGCTGCAGCGCGGCTTCTATGACCTGTCTTGCATACAAGTATGATCGGATCCTCCCGGGGGAATTTCTTCTCTATTTCATCCTCCCTTCCAAGTTTGTAATGCACCGCTCCCTTAATATGTCCATGCCTGTATTCAAACCCGGTACGAACATCCACCACTGCATATTTTTCTTTCAATTCCAGCAACTGATCGGGTGAAAGATTTTTTAATTCGTCGGGCTGGTTGAAATAATCAGAACCCCTGAAATAATCTTTTATCCCCATCTTAAATCACCAGTTCATCTCCGTTATATATGCCCACAAATATGGGCGCTTCATTAATTATCCATTTTCTTGCCATAACTTCCCTCAACTTTTCAGTAACATGGGACCAAGCGCTCAGGTCATCGAGCTCGTAGAGCACTACAAATTCCTGGTCTCCCAGGCCGAAAGAATATGTTGTGTAGGATATTATTCCGGGGCTTTCCTTGTCACTTCTTGCTGTGCCTATATGCCCTGCAAGTATCTTTTTTCTTTCCTCATAATTTATGAGATACCATTCACGATCCTTGCTCATGGGATATGCAACGAAATATTTTTTAGGTTCAGTTTTAAGTGTATCTTCCAGGCTTTTGCTTGCATTTGTATAGGGTGAGTGCTCGTAAAGGGAGAACATGCTATATTCTGTTTTCCCATAAATGCCGAAAGCCGAGTTCAGGCCCTCCTTCAATCTTTGCAGGTTAATTGGCTCCTCTGATGCAGCCCAGAATAGCACATCATTGTCATGCCTTATGGATTTGTAGTACTTTATGCTGATTAGGTTTTTTTTATATCCCTTTATAAAATTTATAACATTGCCGTTGATATTCTTCCTTTCCTCCATGGGAAGTGACCAGAATCTGCCGTTCAGCTTATACGCCAGAACATATGTGTATATTGTCATTGGTACCGGGTTAATAATCAGTTCACTGGATATAACTTTTATTAATCAAGTGTTTTCTGGTTAGTATTTACAACCATATATTTTCTCAGGTCATACTCACTGGCCAGTATATAATTGAGGAGTTTGGTGATACCTGCTTTGTCGAAGTCTACTGGCTCCAGGAGAACACTGCTTACAGGTATTTTAATATCGGCTTCCCCCAGTTTTTTCACATAGTCATTCCTGTACTGCGAATTTATTGTCCTGGTATTTTTAGTGGGGATGTTAACGCTGCATCTTTCAAGTTCTCTGGTAAAAATAGGCCTTTCAAATAGATAGTAAAGTACCTGAAGTGAGTTATATCCTGCATTTTCCTCATCAAATTTCCTCATGCTGGATCCAACGATGCTGTATATATCGTGCCTGTTCTGCCCTGCTGCAGAAAATATTCTTGCCGGCTTAATCTCCTTCTCCTTCAAAATGCCAAGTTCTACCATGGCATTGAGATATCCGGTGAGCACCAGCCTGTGCATATTTATTCCTTTCTCCTCCAGCGACTTCTGTATGCCTGTTATTGATTTTTCCTCTCCGTTGATTTCGTTCAGTATAAGTTTGTATTTCTGTGTTTCTTCAAAATTTTCAATCATATATTTCACCCAATAGAAATTTTTCAAAATTTTCTGAATTTTTTATTGCATCTTCACAGATTTCCCGGGAACTGCCGGTAAACCCTCTGGGGTCCATGGCATCCTCCAGATCCTTTTCTGAAAGAAACCGGAGTATGCCGTTTTTCAGCAATGCCTCCTTGAATGTTAATTTATTTTCGTAGGCAAGCATGGATGACCTTCTTACAAATTCGTGCGATTCCTGCCTTGGCACGCCTTTTCTGGTCAGTGCCGTGGTTATGCTTTCTGACATTATGAACTGGTCTTCATATGCTTTTTTCTTCATCTCTTCCTTATTAATAAACAGGTGTGAAAATACTCCGGTCATTTTGGTTATTATGTCGTCTACAAGTATGGAAGCATATGGAATGGTAAACCTTTCCAGGGCACTGTTTGTAAGGTCCCTTTCGTGCCACTGCACACCGGCTTCATATTCAGGTATTATAAAAGACCTGAGCAGCCTTGCAAGGCTTACAACATTCTCTGACACAACGGGATTGCGCTTTGATGGCATGGAACTTGAACCTACCTGCTTTTCACTATCAAAATACTCTGAAAGTTCATATATCTCCGGTCTCTGCAGGTTCCTGACCTCGGTTGCAAATTTCTCCATTGACACCGATATATTGTTGATTATTGATAAATATTCTATATATCTATCCCTGCCCACAATCTGGGTTGATGCAGTTTCATGGGTAATCCCCAGTATGTCGCATGCCTTTTCCTGTATTTTAAGCGCCATGGGGCCAAGTGCTGCCCCGGTTCCTACCGGGCCAAGAATCTTTCCGGCGATCATACGCTTTCTGGCCTCCATTAAACGTTCCAGATGCCTGTTTATTTCTGTTAGATAAACAGAAAATTTCAGTCCCAGTGTTATAGGAGAAGCATGCTGCCCGTGGGTTCTTCCAACCATTATTGTTTCCATGTTGTCCCTTATAATACTTATCAGGGCCCTGTTGAGCCCCACCAGGTCTGATACAATTATGTTTATTGCCCGCTTTATCTGAACCGCCGATGCAGAATCATTTATATCGTTTGACGTAACCCCGAAATGGACATAATTTTTGCCATCCGTGCATTTTTCTGTTAGTGCTTCCACTATAGCCATTACATCATGATTTATGGCACTTTCAATTTCCTTTACCCGGGGAAGCTGCACTTCATTTGAGTCCACCACTTTCTTGATGTCAAGATACGCCTTCTCAGGTATAAGCCCGTAATATGATTCTGCCTGTGCAATAGCACTTTCTACATTGAGCATTATATCCAATCTTGTTTTCTCAGAAAATATTGTTTTTACTTCTTCCCTGCCATATCTGTAGTCCAGTGGTGAAACTATCATATAAGCCTATTACATTTAGTTTAAAGTTTTTTTTGTTGCCATGGTTATATGTGTTAATATGGCACTCAGGTAGATCCACTGAAAATTCTTTTTTTATCTGGGCTTACGGGAATTTATTTTCCTGAAAAGCATCGTGATCATGGTAATTATAATGCCTGCTCCCGTAAGAAGCGCCCCGGCAGCAGCTATATAGCTGGCATCTGTAACATTTCTGATTTCAGAATGTGAAATAAAATTGTAGTCAAGTGTGGGTCTGCTGCTGGAAATGACTACATACCTGTAGGATCCGTTAAGATTTTCATACATGGGTTCTCCATCAATCTGCTTTGCCGGCGCTACAGTGTAATTACCGATGCTGGAAGAGTTAAATTTACCAGCATCTGCCCTGAAATCTGTACAGTTTACAAGCCCTGCAGAAGAGGTATCAGAGGAAACCATTATAAGAATTTTGTTTTCGGTAAAATTGAATTCAGGCGATGTATAAATATCCGCTGAGTAATGTATTACAGTACTTCCCGACGGCTCGGATGTAATAACAACGACTCCCGGTATTACCAGTGCTATTCCGGCTATTATTAGGACAATGCCCACTAGGACTTTCCTGCTTACCATTTATTTCACATTTAAGATTCTTATTTAGTCTTTTGTTAGAGTGACAGGTCTATTTTATTCTGGTTGATTTCCTCTTCCATCTTTTCGACCCTTTTATCCACTTCCTCCTCTGTGAGACCGCATTCAAGGAGCTCCATGTAAAGTTCATAATTATCCTTTTCCGGGTCAATCTCGCCGGCGAATATCCTTATTGAACCGCATGCCTTATCCTCATAGTTGAGCCTGTAGCTTATTTCCAGCGTCAGGTTTTTTTCTTCCATGAATTTTAATTTATGTATATAATCAGACATGTTACAGTATTAACTAATAGTATTATAAATTTCTATGGATATCATGGCTACAGATACCTATTTAATATCTATATTATATGTATTTGTCAAGGCCCGTTTCCCATAGATTCCTGAGCGTTTCAGTATCCTCGCTTAGTATATACCTGCCCTTTTCTTTTATTCTTATGCCTTCCTTTGATGTGCTGCCTATCTTCCTCAACTTTATCCCGGAGAAAAACTCCAGTAATCTTCCCTCATTTTCAGGGGCAACCTCCATGATCATTCCTGTTCCCAGTTCAGAAAACAGTTTTTCATTGGTCCTTCCAGGTATTTCAGTTACATCCACGTCAAAACCGGATCTGCTCCCGAATGCCATTTCCAGCAGGGCAACTAACAGCCCGCCACCGGAAACATCATGCATTGATTCAATATATTTCATTGATTTCCTTATGCCATCACGCAGTGCCAGAAGTTCATTGAGATCAGCCTCAGGAAGCACAGTGTGTGCTGTGCCCATCTCTGATGAATACTGGCTTCCGGCAAGGTCCGGTATTATGGTACCTGCCAGGTACAGTGCATTTCCAGGGCTCTTGATTTCAGCAGTTTTAGCATTTCTTATATCATTTATTTTACCCAGTAGCAGCATATTCGGCGTGGGAAGTATTTCCTTTTCCGCCTCATTGTAAAAACTGACATTGCCTGAAACCAGGGGAAGTCCTGTTGTTCTGCAGAAGTCTGATATTGCCCTAAGGGTCTCGATAAATCTGTACATTGTTTCAGGGTTTTCGGGATTCCCGAAATTCAGTGCATCAACAATAGAATGTGGAACCCCGCCGCTGCTCAGTATATTTTTATAGCCCTCGAAAAGGGTGTGCATTGTTCCGTTATATGCATCTATACCCACCATTTCAGGCCTGGAGCCGGATGTTATACACAGTCCCTGGTAGGAATTTTCCAGCGGTTTGATTATTGTGGCATCGGAATGCGTCTCCCTGTTGGGCATGCCTGTAAAGGGTTTAACAATAGTCGATCCCCTGACAGTAAAGTCATACTGCCTGACTATGTTGAATCTGGCACAGATATTCGGCTTTGAAAGGAAGTCCAGGATAAATTTCCTGTAATTTTCAGGCTCTTTGTCCATTACGTTTTTTTTCTCTACTTCAGGCTTTTTGAAATTTCTGGCATAAACAGGACCGCCAGTGAGGAAAGAAAGCTCCATGTCAAGTATCTTCTCATTCCTGTATTTTATTACAAGGTTGGGGCTTTTCACAGTTTTTCCTATAATAGAGTATTCTATGCCCCATTTATTGAATATGCTGTCAATTTCCATTAGACTTGAGGGATTTATTGCAAGGAACATCCTCTCCTGTGATTCACTTACCCATATCTCCCATGGGTCCATGTTGGTATCCTTGAGAAGTACCTTATCCAGCTCTATGATTCCGGACATTCCTCCTGCAAAGAGCATCTCACTCACAGCACTGGACAGCCCCCCGCCACCAAGGTCCTTCATTCCATCTATAATACCTGCATCGTTAGCCTCCAGTATGGCGTGTATAAGCGGTTCCTTTATGATGGGATTTCCCAGCTGCACTGCATTTCTGTTTGATTCGTCACCTGCGTTTAGTATTTTAGATGCAAAGTTGACACCATGTATTCCGTCCCGGCCGGTTCTGCCGCCGCAAACAATCAGGAGGTCCCCCTCAATGCCTATTCTGCTTCTGACAACATGGTCTTTCCTTACAATGCCTATGCATCCGGCATTTACCAGCGGAATTCCATTATATATGCTGTTGAAGTTGACAGAACCTGCTACTGTCGGTATCCCGACCCTGTTTCCATAATCCCTGATGCCGGCTACAACACGGTTTATTATAAAACGTTCAGTAAGCTGCCCTTTCCTGTTATCTGGATCGCCGAAATAGAGAGAATCTACAAGTGCCACAGGCTGTGCACCCATGCACAGCACATCTCTTATTATGCCCCCGACTCCTGTTGCGGCACCACCATATGGCTCAATGGCGCTTGGATGGTTATGGCTTTCCATCTTAACCACATATGCATTTTCATCATCAAAGGATATGACGCCCGCATCATCCTCCATGGTCAGTATAGTATAATCGCTTTTCAGCCCGGAAAGATATTTTTTCAGGTAAAGTTTAGATGATTTATAGCATGAATGCTCACTCCATCCCTGGGCTATTGCCTGAATCTCTATGTCTGTAGGATTTCTGCCAAGGCCTGTAAAATAATTTCTCAGCATAACCATTTCATCATAGGTTAATCCCAGGCCTGAGGCCATATCCTTGAGTTTTTCCGGTGTACTGTCAATAATACTGTACATTTTATTCACTTATTTCCTCTATCTTATATTCCTGTATAACTGGATTTGTAAGCAGTTTCTCTGCAATTTCTTTAATTTCATCCATGCTATCCTTTTCATCCAGCGTGGTTTCAAATTCATAGGTTTTATATGAATAAACATTCTTTATGCCTCTGTAGCCTGTGAGCTCCAGATTTCTCCTTATGCTCAAAGCTTCCGGGTCTTCTACATTTGGAAGGTATTTGATCTGAACCTTGATCCTCATAAAACTGTATTTTAATTATGAAATTAAATTTATTGTTTATCCCTGCATAATATATGCCTGTAAATCCTGCACAAAATTTAATATTTTATATCATCTTTAACCTTTATGGCCAGACTGGATCGAAGGGAGGCAGTTAGACTTTTCCGCATAAGGCTTGTTTCGTTTTCACTTTCACTGGTATTTATAGTGGGATTCTTTATTTTTACATATTTTACACTTAACACAGGGTATGCAGACAGGCATCTCCATATTTTCATTACGGGATTTACCGTGCTTATAGTTGCAGCACTTGGAACCGGGGTAGAAACTGTTATACTTACCAGAACAGCAATATCACTCTTTACTGGAAAAAACATAAATGAACTCAAGCCGGATGAAGCATCTCAGGCCATAGCCCGGCTCAGGGTACTTATAAAGAAATAGGCCCTACTTCTCCCTGTGGAGTACCAGTATATGTACCCTTCTCGCTATGTTTATCATTGGCCTTATGAGCAGCTGGGTACTGCCTACGATAAAGAGATACACACCAAGAGTAGAGTACTTTGCCTCGCTGGGAAGGAAGAATATACTTCCTATAACGAATTCCAGACCAACCATTATATCATTTGCAATTGAAAGCCAGTCATAGAACCGCCTGACCTTTTTCTCCCTCACCGATCTTGAAGCGAAATTAAGAAGAGATCTGTTAACATCCTGGTTGTTCAAAAAAGAATCCAGGTTTACTATGATCTGGGATAGGTAATCATTTTCCACTATTTCTTTCAGTCCTGATATGAAGGGCCCTTCATTATTTTCTACAGCCTTGGAGAAACTGCTGTTGAATGATCCATCCCGCAGTATGATTATCAGGCGGGTAAACCATTCCTGTCCGATGTACGGCCTGATCTTTTCCATATCCAATTTGAAGTTCTCTATGTATGGCTTGCAGTAGTCAGCAAAAGCGTTTGAATAATAAAAGTCGGGGGAGTTTATAACAGGAAAATCGGCGTAGATGGTAAAATCATCCTGTGTTTTTCCTGCATCCTGACTCAATATGTCCATTATGAACTGTGCAATCTTTCTGTCCAGGTACATAATCTTAAGTATGCCTTCAATTAATGGATTCCTGGTGGCATATCCTATAAATTTATTGAAAAGGGTTTCCTTATCTGAATCACTTATATTGTACCTCACATCAGGCACATTTATGATCTCCAGAATATTTTCATCAGAATACGTGCTGATTATCCTGTTATCCTGGAGCTTTTTGTAGATATCATCCCCGAACATGTAGGATACCAGGGGCTTTATGTTTTTCCACTTTAAATTGAATCCATAGGGGCTCCTCTGAATAGCATAAAGGAAATACAGCGGACTGGCAAGTTCATTATCCATTATTCAACATTTTCTGCACCCTAATATAATTTAGGTAGAAATGGTGCATCAATAAACCTGCGAAATAAAAAATCTATATTGCATTGATAATATCCTTAAGAGCTATATACGGGTTTTCGTGTTTTTCAACAACTGTACCGGTAACAATTATGTCTGCACCTGCATCGAGCACAGATCTTGCCTTTTCATAATCTCTTATGCCCCCGCCTACTATAACCGGAATGTTCACAGCTTCCTTTATTCTGGTTATGACATTGCACCCCACCGGTTCTGGAGCCCCGGATCCTGCTTCCAGGTACAGCAATTTAAAACCGAAAAATTCAGCAGCAACAGCATAGGAAAGTGCAGTGTTCTCATCTTCCCTGCCTATAAGCCTCGCATTCCCAACCCTGCCAACAGTCATGCCCGGCTCAAATACCAGATACCCCATGGGGATCGTCTCTATTCCAAGTTTTTTCAGGACAGATGCTGATCCTATCTGATGGCCTACTATGTAGTCAATATTGGTTGAATTCATCAGCATCATGTAATATATTGCATCGGCATACCTGCTGATCATTGTCCTTGAACCTGGAAAAATAATAATCTGTTTCTCTGTTTTTGCCCTTATTTTTTCAATGGTTATATCCATTAAATGTGAATTTATGTCTGTTGACCCACCTATTAGAAAGAAATCTGTGCCAGCCCTGTCTGCCTTCTCCGCCAGATCCCCTGATTTTTCAGGGGGTTGTGCTGCCGGGTCTATCAGCGTCATATGCACTTTTTTGTATTTCAGGATTGACATAATATTCCTGTAAACATTCACTATTATTCACCTTAATTTATCAGCTACAGGTAATGCTATAGTAAACTTACATATAAACTCATCTAAATCTTTTTTCAATGTTCCAAACAAAAGGTTTAAAAATTCGTAATTTTGAAAAGAACAATATTTAATAAATTATATGTAATACACTATATAATGTTAGACCCGGCCCGCAAATATTTTCACTGCACAGATAGGGAAAGGGCAATATTCGAGGCGGGCATAAAACTGGGTGGCATATTTCATCAGTATACCGGTGTGCCTGTAAATGAGAGCAATATAGACGAAATTTCACGGGCAATAGAAAAAAGTGTATCAGTACAGCCCTTTGTTAAGCACGTATCCGTAGAAATTAATATGGGAAGCCAGAGCACATCGTTCCAGTATACATCCCTCTCAGGAGAAATGATGGATGTAAGGTTAACCGTTGAATATAATGGTCAGGCGGTAAGGGCAAGGATGCATTATGTGCAGGACCTGAATTACCCGCTGATGTATTTGGAGGAATAATAATGGCAATAAAAGTAGGGATAACCGGACCAATCGGTTCTATAAAGACCGAGGCACTGAATAAGATTATGGAGATGCTAAAAAACAATGGAAAATTAATAGAGGGTACACTTGTATCAGAAAAGATTGAACACGGAAGGGTGCTTGCCTATTATATTACGGATATTCTTACAAAGAGAAAGGTTGAATTTGCCAGAAGTGATCTTGTTTCAAGGGTAAAGGTGGACAAACTCGGGGTGGATACAAAGGCGCTGGAAGAGCTTCTGGTTCCCAGCCTCCAGAAATCCAGAGAGGAGGCAGATGTTATAATAATAGACGAGCTCGGGAAAATTGAAAATACAACCAAGCAGATAAAGGCCGAGATAGAGGAAACAATGAAATCTGATAAATCGATAATCGTAACACTGCATAAGAAATCCAGAAACCCAGTGCTCCAGGAATTCCGCGGCTATGAAAGTGTGAGGGTTTTTGATATTACCCCCATCAACAAGAACATACTGCCATTTAAAATTTTAAAGGTATTGAATGGAGAGGAAGAATCAATTTAAGACATTATCAGAGGGCTCCGTAAGGATAATGGCTCCTGATAATTTTTTTATAAAGGGCCCGGGTACAAAAACTCCAGGTTTTTATAATCTGGATCAGAAACTTAACCGGGATATTACAGTATCTTTCCTCAGGACAGTAAAACCCAGGATAGCGCTGGATGCCTTCGGCGGCACCGGCATAAGGGGGCTGAGGATTAACCGGGAGGCCGGAGTAAAAACAGTTATTTCTGAAATAAATAAAAAATCATTTGAGTATATAAAAATCAACAGGGACCTGAATGGGTCTGATGTTGAGGTATACAATAGAACATTTCAGGCAGTACTGAACGATTTTCTGTTTGATTATATAGATATCGATCCCTACGGATCAGTGCTGCCATATATTGATGACGCCATGCTGAATATCAGGAATAAGGGCTACATCGGAATTACCCCCACAGACCTTACCGCCCTTACCGGCTCCATGGGGAGGAAAACGTTCAGGCGCTACGGGGCGTCAATAATCAATGATACCTACAGGCACGAATCAGGCATACGCCTGTTAATCGGCGAAATTGTTAAACGGGCAGCTGCAATGGATAGGGCCGCAATACCCATGATATCCCTATGGCACTCCCATTATTACCGTGTAATATTCCAGATAATTTCATCATCTTCCATGGCAGACAGGCAGCTGGAGAAAATAGGCACATTCAACCGGCACACAGGATTGGCACCGGAATACCCTGAATCCAGCGAAGGTCCCATGTGGCTGGGCAATCTCAATTCGGATGTGGTTAAAGGCCTGAATATAATTGAAAACCCCGATAAATTGTTTTTAAAATCCCTGGATGCAGTGAAAAACAATGACATCTCCCTGTATTTTGCAGATATTGCAGATTTTGCCAGGATTATACACCACGATTCCATGGGAATGGAATCAAGCATGGAAAAACTGGCCGGGGATGGCATACAGTGCGGAAGATCCCAGTTTTCAGATACAGGCATAAAAGTTTCAGTCCCGGTAAAGGATGCCCTGCACCTGATTTATTGAGAGTATCCGGAGTTATTCTCCTTTTCAGCTACAAATGAGGATATATCTATTCCAGCATCCGAAAGAACAGTGACCATTGCCGTTTCAAAATCTATAAACTGCATGCCGGATAGCAGATCCCTGGCCTTGATTATTGCCTCCTTTTTTGTCATTTTTCCTGAGGCCGAAGCCGCTTCCAGCATTCTGTCTACCAGTGGCTTTTCAGCCGCCTCCGAGAAAAGTTCATCAACATCAACTGAAAAATCCAGTGGTACTATAACTCCCTCAGTGCTGAAATTTGGAACATATTTTCCTTCCTTTTCAACTATGAGCTTCTCATTAAGGGAAGACTCAATAAAACGTTCCACAGTATCCGGGGGAATCAGGGCACGTTTGAATGATAGTGTATTGATAAAATCTGAGCTGGTATAACCGCTGGCCTTTTTCATGGCCACCAGGGCTATGAGTTTTCTTGCCATATCCTTATTCATGCGGGTAAATCATTTATTTACTTATAATTATTCTGCATTGCATCTTCCTTTATCTGCTCCAGTATGGAATCAGCCAGTTTTTCTATGGCACCCCTGTCGTTTCCCCATGCGGATACCTCCACCTCAACCCACGGCTCTCCATTCTCATCTACTTTCGGGTGTGTTTTTATGTATGCATTGCCACCATATTTTTTCATAAGGTCAGCTATTAAAGGCGCTATGAGGCTTTCCTTAACATTATACAGATTTTCAGATCTATCAGTATATTGAAATCCGGGTACTTTTATCCTGTCCTTTATTCCTTCCATGATAGATTTCACCTCTCCCGGAACCCCAGGGACTATTATAAAGGTCTTACCGGAAATTTCAATATAAATGCCAGGGGCTGTTCCGGCCCTGTTTTCCAGTGGTTCTGATCCTTCGGGGAGGATTGACATTTTTTCCCTGGCAGGAGTCATATACCCTGCCTTCCCGAGTATCATATTCTCGGCCTCCTGATTTTTTACAAGCTTCAATCCGAAGCATGCAGAGAACCCCTTCAGCGTCATGTCGTCATAGGTGGGACCCAGCCCGCCGGAAGATATAATAATATCACCTGCTGAAAAAGATTCCCTGAATGCATTAGATATCTCGTCAAGATTATCCCTGACAATTATTCCCTTTACAACATCATATCCTGAATACGTGAGCAATTCTCCTATATAGGAAAAATTTGTGTTTACGGTCCTGCCCTTCAGTATTTCGTTTCCAACTGTAATTATAACAGCTTTCATAATTTAATATAATGAAATAATATAAAAATAATGTGCAATATTCCCTCTTTCCATATACGAACATTTCCGGATATAGATTTAATAATAATCAAACATTAAAAATATGATATTATGAAGATCGAAGGCGTAAGAATAATTGGTAGGGAAAAGGTGGAACAGCCTGTTTACAGATATGTCAAGCCAACAGATTATTATAAAAACATCCTTGGCGAGGTATCGCCTACTGAGGCCGCCATGATCAATGAAGTTTGCACCCTTGAGATGAGGGCAGGTGATTATGCAGCGTACTACAACACAACTTCAGACGTTGCGGATTTTGCCGTTGATCTGTCAAAAAAATTGAACGGACTGGACGTTTCTGAAATAAACATGGCCTGGGACATGCTTTACAGGCTGTCCCTTCCCCTGGGGAGAGCCGGCGTTATGATGCACGCTCTCAGTGCAATCAACATCCTTATGTACGACCTTTATTCAAGGTATCTCGGTGTTCCAGCATACCGTATAATGGGCGGCCCTACACGAAAAAAAATAAGGGCATATGCATCGCATCTGCATCCAACAGCCATACCAGAACTGCAGGAAGAGGCACGGAAATATGTGTCAGAGGGTTACAAGACCATGAAGATGAGATTTATTTCAGGCCCATCAGATGTTGACGGTGTCAGTAAAAACATAGAACTCGTAAGGGCCATAAGGGACGCGGTGGGATACGATGTGGAACTGGCAGGTGACGCGTGGATGTCATGGAATTACAACTTTGCACTTAAAATGGTAAAGAAGCTTGAAAAATATGATATGGCATGGGTGGAGGAGCCCTTTATGCCTGATGATTTCGAGGCCATGAAAATGCTAACACTGAAAACAGATATACCCATATCAGAGGGGGAACACCATTATCATGTATACGATTTTAAAAGATTACTGGATGCGGGCATAAGAATACTGCAGCCGGATGCTGTCTGGACAGGCGGCATAACACCTATGAAAAAGATAGCCGCGCTTGCCGAAACCTATGGAGCTATTATTGTACCCCACACAGGCAATGTTTATAACCTCCACTGCATAATATCAGAGCCGGAAAGCGTGACACCTGTTGCAGAGTTCCTGACCAAATACAGGGAGTGGATGGAGCAGGATATGGAAGGAATACCATTCCCTGTAAAGGGTTACATTGAACTTGGTGACAGGCCCGGGTTTGGAATAGAGTATAAAAAGCCAAACTAATTAAAATATTTCATATTTTATACCAAATTAGTAATTAAAACTATGGTGAGGCAAATGACAGAAAATATTTTCAGGGTAAAAATAGTTAAAACCGGAGAATCCTGGGTTCCTGGTCCAGAGGTGTATAGAATGTCAGGCTGGGATTCCTGGGAACTTCTGCATTTCCATATGGTCCTGGCATACAACAGGGATACCAATTTTTTGATAAATACAGGACTTCCGGAGGATCTAACAGAGAGAAACAATGCAATGGTGCGATTTGCCGGAGAACGTGCAAAATTCATTTCATTGGATTCCGTTGATATTCTAAAAAAGATGGGGTTCCCTCCAGACAGCATAGAAAATATATCATTTACGCCAATTCAGGACTATACAACCGGAAGGGCGGATATGTTTAACAGAGGCACATACCATATACTGAAAAAAGGCTGGATAGATGATATCGTTGTACCGGGGGAACACAATGCGGAGAGGAATCTCTTTGTGCCTGAAAGGATTCTTCAGTATCTCGATTTTGTGGCCCACAGGAGGATAAGGTATTTTGATGCAGAATCTATAACCGAACTGGTACCCGGAATAGATGCATTATGGGTAGGATGCCACCACAGGGCGTCTCTTGCATTCATAATAAATACATCTGGCGGAAAGGTGGTGTTCACGGACGCAGCCTTCAAGAAAAATAATATAAGAAATAAAATTCCAATGGGCATTGCGGAAAACATATTCGAATGCTACAGTGCTTACAGGGCCATGGAACGTTATGGAAGGATACTTCCCGCCTATGATCCCGATATAACAGGAATGGAATTCTGATTCCACCTCTTTAAATTCATGGAATTTAGATTATTTATATTAATAATTATATAATAGATTCACAAAAAATTATTGAGCATGTACCGATTAATTATATGGTAAGACTCATGCCGGATAGATTAAAAGAATGGTACGTACCCAGATCGGGCCCTCTTCATATAAGAGCAATAATTGGCCTCACCTTCTATCCCTACACACTCATGGTAAGCTCTCTGGTATTTTTCGGCAGCTTCTTTTCTCATAGCATCCATATCATGAGGACTGTGTATCTGTTCATAACATTTGTGATCTGCCTGGGTATTTCTGCCCATTGCTTTGATTCCTCCCTTAAGAAATCCCCTGGCCCATGGGCTAATTATATACCCCGTAATATAATGATAATTGTGGGATTTGTATCTCTCATTGCAGGTCTTTCTTTTTCCTTTTATTTCGCATTTTTTGTGGTCCATTTTCTAATACTTGCCGGGCTGGTGGAGATTTTCTTTGTATTCGCTTACAACCTCGAACTCTTCGGGGGATTTTTCCATAATAATATATTTCTTGCTTTCTCCACAGGTTCAATGCCAATTGCATCCGGGTATATTGTGCAGGGAGGAAATAATTTCTTAATAATACTGATGATGATTGCTACCGGTTATTCTCTCCTCCAAATACAGATTCAGGCATCAAGACCTTACAGGTCACTGATCCGCGGTGAGACTATTGATAGCATTAAATTAGCAAAATACTATGAGAAAATATTGAAATCCGTTGTAATTTTTTCCATACTGCTGGCATTGCTGGTTGTGATTACAAATACCCGGCTTTAAATACCTATGATACCGGGCATATATAATATTGGTGAGAATTATTTAAATATGCCATATCTAACTTGTGCAGTTAAATAAATCATCATACAACCAATATTATTAATATTTTTTTGTATATTTAGAAGTGATCTATGGAATAGTTTGGAATTTACTATATATACAATAGTAAAGATATATTTTAAGGTGAATTTATGGTTGAAAGTAAGACTTATGATGATGCGGCTCTTTCAGGTACACATTTTAAGTGGACGCTGATAGCCTCCCTTGGAGATTTTCTTGACGCCGGGATGCTTGCAGGAACTGGAATTACGCTCCTGGCAATAGGCACCCTTCTGAATTTTACGACACTGGAAGATGGACTTCCGGCACTGATAACGCTTCTTGGGGCTGCCTTTGGAGCCTTAACTTTCGGAAGACTTGGTGACAAGTTTGGGAGAAAATTCATTTACCAAATGGATATGTTAATATATGGGGCCTCATCAATACTTTTGGCAATTACTGGCGTCTTCCCATCGAGGATATTTAATATTGTTTGGGCAATGGTTTTCTATGCTATGGTAGGAATAGCTGTCGGAGCAGATGTCCCAACCTCGTGGAGCCTTATTACTGAATTCTCGCCAAAAAATTATCGTGGGAGATTGATGAGTATAACTACAATAATGTGGTATGTGGGGGTTTTGGTAGAGCTTGGAATAGCAATTGCCCTGTATAATACAGGAATGATCCTGTTCAGAACCATATGGATATTTTTAGGTTTGCTGGCATTTGTCAGTTGGATATTAAGAAGAGACCTTACAGAATCTCCAAGGTTCGATATGATGCGCGGAAATAAAACTGACCTTGAAAAATCGGCCAAGGAACTGCACATAAATATCAGTGGAGAGGAAAATAAAAAATTCACTATAAAGAAATATAAGGAGCTTTTCAGAAATTATGGGTGGTTTATGCTACTTGCCTGGTTTCTTTACCTCATGTGGGGAATCCCTGCATCGACATACGGTGAGTTTTTCCCTTACATATTCAGTTCACTTCACCTAGTAACCCTCAAGGATACATATGCCTTTGAGGCAGTGTATTTTGGAAGTGCCATAGTACCTGGACTGGTTATTTTCTATTACCTGTCAGACCGTGTAGGTAGGGTGCCGTTATATCTAACAAGTGCAGTTATGGCAGC
>JAJZXS010000005.1 GCA_021806295.1 Thermoplasmata archaeon | reverse complement strand
TAAGAAATCGAGTCGAAGGGCGGCTATTCTTACTAACGGCCTCAAGGGTCAAGTTGCATAACAACCGCCTCCGATTCTCACAGCTATATCGTCATATAGCTGAGGCTAAATAAGGTTTTTCATGATTTCTTACATGGTTATTACTACATGCTTATTTCAATTATTCTCTTGAATTGTCGGGGGCATTGGTAGTAAAAACCAGACAGCAAAATATCCTGATTTAAGCATTTGTTCATGGAATCAATATTAATTATTTATTTCAGGTATACGTTTGTATTCACGCAGAATCAATCCGAACAGTATAATCACAGGGATGGCAAATAGAAGAAAGGTGAACCTCAAACCTACTGAATAAACCATCAATCCCGCCATAGATGGGACAATGACAGCAAGAAACATCATCAGTGCATAAAAATATGTATTTGCAACCGATATTTCGCTCTCATTGAATGATCTTGATAATGCAGTGAGCGATGTTGGAAATGTCAAACCATGTGGTATTCCAAGCAGGCATATAATAACAAAATATAGGATTAAACTTGTCGAAAAATATACTAGTATCAAACCTATGATGGTTATAATTATTGATACGGTGGTTGTAATATATAATTTTTTTGCAGGCCTGTATGAAAGAATAAATCTGGACAGAAACGATAATCCAAAAAAACCCGCCAGCAAAAGTTCAACGAAGGAATATGGCGCATTGAATTCTGTTCTTGCAAATATCCCACCAAACGTTAATATTAATGCAAATGGCGTATCGTAGGATATATTATTGAAAACGGATAATCTGAAACCCGGATTTTTGAAAACATTCAGATTCTTTTTCGTTTTATCCTTAATTTCCTCAGGGAATCTTATTTTGAAGGATAACACTATTGCTATAATCCCGAAAGGGATAAAAAATAAGAATAGCTGGTACAGGTTGAAATATAGCAGTATAAATGATTCAATTAAGGGCCCGATTACCAGGCTTGCACTCAATGATAATGTGTACAGTGTTAATGTCCTTTCCCTTGTTCTTTTATCCTTTATTGTTCCCGCAGAGCTTATTATGTTGGGCATTACGGATCCGAAGAAGAAACCTGAAAGTATAACCAGCAGCCATATGCTGAAAGTATTTGAGAAATAGAATACCGGCTCAAGAACCATGTATATTATAATGGACGAAATGAATAATTTCCTTCTCTTCCCGGGGCAGAGCCTTGAATTCACCAGTGCACTCATTATGCCTGTGCTTCCAACTGCAACTGCGGCAAGTATACCTATCTCAACACTGTTAAAGTTCAGATCATATTTTGATATCAGAGGTATTGTGGTAAGTATCAGGTTGTTGCTGGCCCGCACAGAAAATGTAAGTAACATTAACAATATTATATATATAACTATACCACTATTTTTGCTATTTAAAAATTTAGGCATTGCAGCATAATTGCTGGATAATAAATAAAATTTTTCAGATGCCATCAAAATGCATGGAAAAGGCGGACCCGCCGGGATTTGAACCCGGGTCATCGGCTTCGAAGGCCAGCAGGATGTCCTAACTACCCCACGGATCCGGATGTATATGTTTAATTTGTTATTTAACTATTTGATACTGCTGCAGGGCCTTACATGGCACCATTGCTAATGGATTTCCTTACCCTTCTGTGGTATTCGTAAATAAATATAAGTGATGATAATGAAATCATGGACGTAACCAGTAGATAGGCACTGATTCCGGCAGTAATATCCACCATTGACTTTTCCACGAAAATATCTCCAAGGCCAACATTGACCCTCGAGAAATACATTATAAACAGTGGGAGTATTGAAATTGATGCGATTATGCCCACATCACGCATGATGAACATAGAATTATTGGCCTGGACACGGTAACGCTCTCCCATGGCATCTGTAATCATTGTTGTGGAGGGCGCCCAGAACATGGAACCCCCAAATCCAGCTATTAACAGCAGCTCCGGGATAAACCTCAGGTATATGGCAATAAATATTACCGGAATGCATTCCATAAGGGTGCCTGCAGCCATTATGGCCTCGCTGTTGGGATACCGGTCATAAAGCATGCCGCCTATGGGGCTGGATATTATGGAAGCCAGAGGATAGGCCATTATGAGCAGACCAGTTTCAACACTGCCTATTCCCAGATCACTTTCAAAATACAGGCTCAGGGCAAACAGTACTGAAAAGAAAACAAAGGATTCCAGGAAGGATGCCACTGTTATCAGGGAGAACTTTATATTTTTCAGCAGTTTCCTCTCAATCACTGGATTTTTAACCTGTGTATACATAAAAAAAGGGAATATAACAGCTGCAATAATGATATAATACACATTTATCAGTGCTATTCCAAGGATGAGGGGTATTATGAATGCTGCCATGGAGATTGCAGACCTGTATTTTAGCGGAAGTTTAACCGGCCTGTCATTCCTAATTATCCTGAAACCGGTGTATATTGCTGCTATGCCTATGGGTACATTGATTAAAAAAATATAACGCCAGTTGATGGCCACAAGGAATCCCCCCAGAACTGGTCCAGTCACGGTTCCTATGGACCACGCTATTGAGTTCAGCCCTATTGCCTTTCCTCTTTCACCACTCCTGAAGGCTCCGAGGATTATTGGAATGTCGGATGAGGTCATTATTCCGGCACCTATTCCCTCTGTAAACCTGAAAACTATTACTGAAAGTATGTTGAATGATAATGCTATTACCAGTGAGGAAATGGTAAATAAAGAAAATCCTATAATATAAAAATTCCTGTTTCCTATTCTTTTTGTTATTTCAATTGCAGGTACAAGCATAACAGTTGTGGAAATCAGATATGCAGTTACAACAACTGTGAGGTATGAAATACCGGAATGAAAGGTTTCGCCCATGGCGGGGAGCGCCAGATACACAATGGTGGAATCTATGGCAGCCATGAGTGTGCTTAATGTTGTAACTGCGAGAACTCCGTACCTGTGATCCATCATTCTGCATGTCCAGATACTATAAATTGATTTTTAGGTTATCTGCGGCGCCTTCTTTCCACAGCAATATCCCTTCCCTTTTCAATCGAAAGGTTTTCCCTTTCCAGGAGGTCGTACACGGTGGAATCCATTGCAATCTCTATATTTCCGTTCATAAAATAAAGCATTTCTGGATCATTGCAGCGCCTTTTGATTTTCAGCGAAATTCCATGCACAACCTCGCACATGCCCGAATCACAGGCGACCGTTTCAGTATACGCTCTCATTATTAAAATTCTGTTCATCAATAACCTTCCAACAGAATCCTGTATCTGTATCATCCCGGAATTTACATTGAATACTATCATAATCAAGACCAGCTGCTTTTGATTTGCATACCGTATTATATTAATACATAAATAGTTATTGAGCTGGCAGAAACCTGTATTCCGGGATTAATACACCATATTTATTTCTGCCATACCAAAAACCTGGTAATTATTCAATAAATAAAGGAGCTTAACCTTTTAATAGGTATTTCTGATGTATTTACATGATTACTGTTTACAGTCCAGTTCGGATAAGCTTTGCCGGTGGTGGATCAGACATCAGCCCATTTCTGGAAAATTATGGGGGTGCAGTGTTCAATACAACTATAGATAGGGGAATAATGATAAGGTACCTGGACGATGGAGGGACACTTGAAATTTCTTCCAGGGACTTCCTGAAAACATCCCTTATTTCATCAAATAATACTTCCATGGAAAATCGAATTATCGGGATGTTCATGGATAGTGGAATCACCACTGGAAGGCTTATAATGAACAGCGATGTCCCTCCAGGTTCAGGCCTGGGTTCCAGCTCAGCCCTGCTGAATGGCATAATCAAAATAATCTATGCAATAAAGAGAACCGAAATAGGGCCTCTAGAACTTGCCAGGGAATCCTATATCACAGAAAAGGAAAAATTCAATATAATACTGGGAAAACAGGATCCATTCGCTATAGCAGTTGGCGGCCTGAAGTATATGGAATTTAAAAGGTCGGGTGAAACAATTCAGAAATTCAATATCAATACAGAGTTCATTCATAACCTGGAAAGATCAATGATTCTGGTATATACCGGAAATACACGGGAAAGCTCAAAGTCCCTACAGGAACAGGCCCTGAAATCAGCACTTGGAGATGAAGAAACAATGTCAAAATTGAGGTCCATAAGGGACATGGCATTGCAGATGAGCAGGGCAGTGATGTCAGAAAACCGTGAGGAAATCTGTTCACTAATTAATAATGGATGGAAAATCAAAAAGACTTTGGGCAGCAACGTCTCCAATGAAAGAATAGAAAAGATGATCAGCTATGCCTTTGATAATGGCGCGAGGTCAGCTAAGCTTCTCGGGGGCGGGTCAGAGGGGTTCATACTGGTAATGACGGACCCTGAAAATGTTAACAGGCTTCAGAACAGGATGCGTGAGATGTCGGAGTTTGTGATCCGCCTGAAATTCGATGGCATGGGAACCAGAATAATTAAGAACTTTATAGACTCGGACGTTTGACTCATCTTGCATGGTGATAGCAGAGATAAAGCCCGGTTATGGAAGACCAGGAAGATAGCAGCAATGCCTCAGCCATCTCAGTAACTGAGAGCCCTATTCCAATTTTAATATACCGGAACAGTACCAGTATTCCAAAAATTATTGTTCCCAGGGAAATAATTCCTGAAATAAAGCCGTAATAGCTTATAAATCTACGTATCCTGTAAAAACTAAATATTATGATTCCCACAGGTGTGGATATAAAGTATATAACGGCAATTGCGAGATGCAAATTTCCATAGTTTTCGTTGAAAATTCCTATTAGGAAAAGTGAAATAGCACCAGCCATGATAAAGCCTATGGAGAGAAATTTCACTGCAAGGTTTTTATACAGCAGAAGTGCAAATATAAAAATGGAAATTCCACCTATTATTACAGCAGAATCAAAAATAAAATAATATCTGTGTACTCCCAAACTGCTCAATGAATTGACATACCATGAAAAATATGGAGAAATGCCTATATCCAGGAATATTAATATTATCGTGATCAATGGTCCGAGAAAGCCGATGAGATATTTCCTATAACGCACACGAATATAAACATAAAATGGTAAAAAATATTATTGATTCGAACGAAAGTTCTGTTTCATAAAAGGGATTCTTTAATTTCTTTAATGGCCTCTTCCCTGCCAGCGTATCCATGAAAGGTCATGAATTTGCCCTTTTCAAGTTCTTTATAATGCTGGAAGAAATGTTTTATTTTCTCCTTTAATGGGTCACCCAGGTTATTTACATCCTTTATTGCCGCTGATGTTGGGTCAACCTTGTCAACAGGCACCGCCATAACCTTATTATCAGAACCCTCCTCATCGCTCATCTGTGCTATTCCCACAGACCTGCATTTTACAACAGTACCGGATGGGATTGGCCCCGATGCAATTACGAGAACGTCCAGAGGATCCCCGTCCTTTCCCTTTGTATTCAGTATGAAGCCGTAATTTGTTGGGTATACCATGGATGTGAACAGTATCCTGTCAAGAACTATATTATCCACTTCCGGCTTGTACTCCAGCTTCGTATTTGCGCCCTGGGGGATTTCGATGAAAGCATAAAACGTCTCAGGGAAATCCTCTGTCTGTACGTTAAATTTCATAAAACAATATAGCTTATACGTTAAAAAGATTTTTCATTAAACACCCTCTGGAATCCTTATGCCATTCACCGTGAAAGTATATAACAAGCGTTATATATAAATTATTTATATATTTTTAATGAATGATATGGATACTTTGTATGAATATAAACATGCACTGAATTTTGACCAGGTTAAGAGGATACTTTTTGGTGCAGGGCAGGCCAGGCTTGCAGGTGATCAGTTAAGCCTCATGGGCAGGAAAAATACTTTAATTGTCACAGATCCGAATGTTTACAAATTCGGCCTTCTGGAGAACATACTGGAATCTCTTTCAAAAAACCATATAAAATATGAGATATACGATAAGATTTCAAATGAGCCCAATATGGAAAACATCATAAACGCTGTAGATTTTGCCAGGTCTAATGGAAAATTTGATTCTGTTCTTGCAGTGGGCGGGGGAAGTGTTCTGGATACCAGCAAGATGGTAGCCTCCATGGTTACGAATCCCGGAGACCCCTCAGAGTATCTCACCCCTGTGGAGGACAAATTCAAAAATCCCGGGCTTCCAAAAATTCTGATACCCACCACCGGAGGCACAGGTAGCGAGGTTTCTAATATGTCTGTGGTCATAGATAAGGAATCCATGTATAAAACATGGGCTGCAAGCAGTAACCTTCTTGCGGATACTGCAATAGTGGATCCTGTGCTAAATGCCAGTGCACCTCCAAGAACAACTGCAGCCAGTGGTATGGATGCACTTGCACATAACGTAGAGGGACTGATCAGCAAGGAGGCAAATCCAGTATCGGATGGAATTGCCACCAAGGCTGCATCCCTTATTTTCAGAAATCTGAGGACAGCATATAATGATCCGGGCAACATAAGGGCAAGGTCAGGAATGTCCATGGGTGCAATGCTCGGCGGCATGGTGATAACATTTCCCTGGGTTGCAGGCCCTTCCATTCTTGGCCACTGCCTGGGAGAGGCATTCGGCCCTAAATACGGTGCAATCCACGGTGTTGCCGTGGGAATGGCATTGCCATATATACTGGATTTCAACATATCTGCTGCATATAATAAAATCGGTTCACTGGCCGGAATATTCAATATACCGCACAGGGGAGAATCTGCCAGGGAGGTGGCCTCCAAAATCCCGCCGGCAATCATACAGATGCTGAAGGATCTTGAGATGCCCACAACTTTAAAGGAGATAAACTTCCCGAAGTCTGATATAGAAAAATTTGCCGAATATATATATTCTTCAAGGCAGAAGCTCTATGACCTGCCGAGATTCAATCCGAGAAGGCTGACAATGGAAAATTCGCTAAAGCTTATAACAAATATGTATGATGGGACTTTAGAAAATTGAAAATGGTGAATAAATGGAAACTTACAAACTTTACATAAATGGAGAATGGGTGAACTCATCCACAGGGAAACTTCTGGATGTCAAAAACCCATCAACCGATGAAGTTATCGCAAAAGTGCAGTCAGCATCAGAAGCTGACGTAGAAATGGCAGTGGATGCTGCAAGGGATTCCTTTGACTCCGGGGTATGGAGCAGGCTTCCTCCCGGAGACAGATCAAATATTTTACTGAAAATCGCAGACCTTCTTGAAAAAAACCAGAAGGAGTTTATAAAACTCGAGACTGAAAATTCCGGGAAAAGTGTTAAGCAGGTATCTGGTTATGATATACCATACACCATAGATAATATAAGGTTTATTGCAGGGGCATGCAGAACACTGGAGGGGAAGGCCATGGCAGAATACGTTGCGGACGGGACAAGTGCAATAAGAAGGGAGCCCATCGGTGCAGTTGGAGTTATAACTCCGTGGAACTACCCGCTCATGATGGTTATATGGCGCGCCTTTCCAGCCATTGCCACAGGAAACTCCGTTGTAGTAAAGCCGGCAAGCTACACCCCACTGACAACCCTGAAACTTGCCGAACTGGTTGAAAATGCCGGAGTTCCTGCAGGGGTTTTCAATGTAATTACGGGCCCGGGAAGCTCCGTGGGTGAACAGATGGCAAGGAGCAACAAGCTGGACATGATTGCATTTACAGGGAGCACTGAGGTTGGAAAAAGGCTCTCTGATCTCGGTTCCTCAACCCTGAAAAAGGTTTCCCTTGAACTGGGAGGCAAGGCACCTTTCATAGTTTTCGAAGATGCAAATATTGATGCTGCCGTGGAGAGTGCCATAGTGGGCGGTATGGTAAATAATGGCCAGGACTGTGCAAATTCAACCAGATATTATATCCAGGAAAAAGTTTTTGATAGGTTTGTACAGCGGTTGAAAGAAAGGATTAGGCAAATAAAAATAGGCGATCCGGAAAATCCCGATACCGATATGGGGCCTCTCATTTCTGAGGCACAGAGAACAAGGGTTGAGGGATATATTAAAAAGGGAATAGAAGAGGGTGGCAGGCTGATCTCCGGGGGCGATAGGCCTAAAATTAACGGCCACGAGCACGGATATTACATTGATCCGGCTCTCATATATACTGAAAACGAGTCATCTGCCATTGTCAAAGAGGAGATATTCGGACCTGTATTTACCATATTGAAATTCAGGGACTACGATGACGTAATCAGGAGAAGCAACGATGTCACATACGGCCTCGGATCATCAGTATGGACTTCTGACATCACAACTGCAATGAGGGCAACAAGGGATCTGAGATTCGGCACTGTATGGGTCAATGAGCACGTGGTGGTTCCATCTGAGATGCCATGGGCTGGATACAAGCAGAGCGGCCACGGTGCATCACTTTCACCCTACTCGCTGGAAGAGTTCACATACATAAAGCATGTATACTTTGATATAACAGGAAAGGTGAGAAAGGACTGGTACGACCAGATTTTTAAAGGATAATTAAAAATTATTAATCCTCTGTAATTACCTCGGAAAAGTCCTCACCTCCGGCTTTCATTAAGTCCTCTTTTTTATTTTTATACAGGTACATTCCGAATATAAATGATCCAAGAACCCACAGGGCAGCAAGTATGGGCGATAAAATATAGGGCCATGTCAGTTCATCGAATGCAAACACTATAATAGGAATCAGCACCACAAATGAGATAAGAGGTATTACCATATCCTTCAGTGTACTGTATTCCACCTTTTTATCCTTCCTGGCAAACCTCACGTAGGCCAGGCTGGACATTGCATGTGCGGTAACCAGGCCGATCCCTGCCATGGCTCCTGTTATTATTGCAGCATCGAAAGGCCCGAAGGGAAATGACAGGCCAAGGGCAACAACCAGGGCGATCAGGGATACAAGCGTAACCGCCCTGTATGGAGTTCTGTATTTTTTATGGGTAACTGCAAAATACTTGGGAAAAACCCCGTCTCTGGCCATGGCATATATGACCCGGGACTGGACAATTGGATTCGCAACAGTGTATGCAATATATCCATTCAGTATGAAGAACAGCAGTATTATTTCACCGGGAAGCCCGAAAAATCTGTGCCAGATTATCAATCCCGGATCCGGGGACGCGGCGTAACCGCTCATAACAGAAGGCCCCCATGCTATGGTCAGGGCATACATTGCCGATATGAGTGTTGCACCGGCAAGTATTGAGGCAATTATTATAGCCCGGGGCACATTGAATTTTGATTTTTCTGTTTCCTCGCTTATGCCTATCACGGTTCCCAGGCCGCCATAAGCCTCGATTCCATAAAGCAGTGCAAACAGAAATGGTATGGCATTGATTCCCCGGAGGGAAAAAACACTTAGGGTATTGGCATGGCCCATGGATACAATAATGTACCAGCTTGTAGAGAGCAGAAATACAACCTCAACTGAGGCAGTAATAAGTAGATAAACAAGGGATGGCTTGATGCCGAAATAATTGAACAGCAGCCCTGTGGCAAATGGTATGAGTATCAGGGGAATCCATATGAAAGGTATTGATGAGATGCTGGGGCTCAGCAGGTAAATTACTGACGCAAACCCCAGAAGCCCGAAGCTCGGATATATTATCATTTCATCCAGCAGATAAACCCAGCCGTTCATGAAGCCGTAAAAACCACCCATTCCATGGCCGCCTATTGCATAGTAGCCGCCCGCATGGGCCACCCTCCTGCTGAACCTGTAATTTGTATTCACCATTAAGAGGTAGACCACCCACGACAGCAGCACA
The DNA here is from genome assembly GCA_021806295.1 of Thermoplasmata archaeon. Classification (GTDB taxonomy): domain Archaea; phylum Thermoplasmatota; class Thermoplasmata; order Thermoplasmatales; family Thermoplasmataceae; genus Ferroplasma. Next base: position 53,527 of record JAJZXS010000005.1, on the reverse strand, counting down.
GCCAGGGGAGATGCACCAAGTGCAAACAGCGCCACGCCTGTAAGCAATATACCAATGTCTCCCGAGGGAGCCACATGGGTATATGCCTGAAATACGGCATGCCATTTGCCCACTGCCCCCTGTTTCAGCTCATATTTTCTTTCCAGGACCGGCTCGCTTTCATCCATTGGAATAAAACCGATTATTATATAAAATGTTTTCTATAAAACTTATAATTTATGTTACATATTTTCACGCATATACTTATATAGGAAAAATCCAATGAAAGAGGCTGGCTGAACCCTGATAATTCAAAAATATTCATGGACAATGGGATAAAACAAAAAATAGATATAGGTATGTGGCTTTTACGCTTATGGAAGTGAAGGTTAAGAGCGAGATGGACATAGACAGAGGACTTTGCGATTACTGTGGAGCCTGTGTTGGCATGTGTCCAACTGATGCGATTAATTTGGATGAAACAGTTATTGCCATAAATGAGGATAAGTGCATTAAGTGCGAATTTTGTGTTATAGGTTGCCCCACGGGAGCAATATCAGCGGAGTGGTTCCATGCTAAACTATGATGTTCTTGTAATAGGTGCAGGCCCTGCAGGAAGTTCTGCAGCAAGGTATTCTGCAAGATACGGTCTGAAGACCCTGATGGTAGAAAAGCGTCCGGATATAGGGTCCCCGGTTAGATGTGGGGAGGGTGTATCAAAGGCATGGATGCCGGAGGTAGACTTAAAGCCAGAACAGCACTGGATATCTGATGAGGTAAAGGGTGCCAGAATTTACGGCCCTTCAGAGAAAAAGCCCATTATACTGGGAGCAGAAAGCGCAGGCAATGAGGTGGGCTTTGTTGTTGAGCGCGATAAATTCGATAAGCATATTGCAACACTTGCAGCCACCGAGGGTGCCGATATATGGATAAAATCACCTGCCACTTCAGTCATAAAGGAAGGGAACCGTGTGGTAGGTGCCAAGATCAGGCACAACGGAGAGGAAGTAGAGGTAAGGGCAAAGATGGTGATAGCAGCCGATGGATTTGAAAGCGAGTTTTCCAGATGGGCAGGCCTGAAATCCCCCATACTTAAGAAAAACGATATCATATCTGCGCTGGAATACCGGATGGAGAATGTAGACTCAAACGAAGATTTCACAGATTTCTATCTCGGGTCAATAGCCCCGGCAGGCTATCTCTGGGTATTTCCAAAGGGGCCCCATGAGGCAAATGTGGGAATCGGTGTAACCATAACAAGGATGAAGGATCGCCTTGACGTTAAAAACTATCTTGATTCTTGGATAAAATCACACCCCGGATACAGCAAGGGCCGCATAATCCAGCAGATAAGCGGTGGAGTTTCCGTTAACAGGGTCAAGGACAAGATGAGCCTTCCCGGCCTCCTGGCAATAGGGGATGCAGCAAGGCTCATTGATCCGATAACTGGCGGTGGCATAGCCAATGGAATGATTTCCGGCAAATTCGCAGCGCAGGTTTCTAAAAAGGCCATAGAGGAGAATGACTATTCAGAGCAGATGATGAAGAACTACGATCTCATGGTAAAGGACAAATTTGAGAGAAAGCATCTGAGAAACTGGTTTGCAAAGGAGAAACTGGGAACACTGTCAGATGAAACGCTGGACAAGCTTGTTGATGTTATATCCGATGTAAGAATGACAAACATCTCGGTTGAAGAAATATTAAAAGCAGTCCAGATGAAATATCCGGAACTTGTCTCACAGCTTGAAGATTTAATTTAAAGCTGTGATTCCAGATCATCGAGGCTGAAATTGCCTCCCTTGAACTGGGTTTTAAGCATTTTTTTGAAATTCCTGTTCTTTTTGATTGCCTTCATATTCTTTTTCATGGCATTGTATTCCTTTAATAACTGCCTTACATTCTTTTCTCCCTGTCCTGAACCTGCTGCTATTCTCTTTATACGCTTTGCATTCAGCTCATCGGGATTTTCCAGCTCGTAATATGTCATGGAATCAAGTATTACCCGGTATAAGCGCAATTTCTCATCTGCCTGCTCAAGCTGGGAATCATCCAGTTTCCCGGCACCTGGCATTTTTGCAAGCGGAAGGGCACCGAAGAATTTTTTCAGCAGTCCGGGCTTCGCAAATTTTTCCCAGATATCGTACATATCCTTTAGGTCAAATTTCCCGGACATTAGCTTATCCAGTGATGCCTCTGCTTCCTCCTCGGTCAGGTTTGTTTCCTCAACAACCTCCATTAATGAATCTATATCTCCCATTCCCAGAAGCCTTGAAAGGAATTTCTTCGGATTGAATATCTGTATATCATCCATATGCTCCCCGGTACCTATGAAATAAACGGGAGATTTTATATCAGCCACGGCACTTAGTGCACCACCTGCTTTTCCCGTACCATCCATTTTTGTTATTATGACACCGTTGATATTTACTGCATCGTGGAGTTTTTGCGCCTGTGGGCCTGCCTGCTGTCCCAGTGTTGCATCAATGACAAATAATACGGTATCAGGATTAATTTTTTCCTTGATCTCCCTGACCTCATCTATTAAATCCTGGTCCAGGGAATCACGACCGCTGGTATCTATTATTTTTATCCTGTAATCATCTAAATTCTTGATTCCATTCCTTACTATTTTCAGGGCATTTTTTTCATCCTTTTCACCGTAGAAGCCGGCGTTAACTTCCTTCGCAATCTGGTTCAGCTGCTCATATGCACCTGGCCTGTGAACATCAGCTGCTATCAATCCTGTGGAGAGCCCTTTTTTCTGAAACAGCCTTGCAAGCTTACCTGCAGTGGTGGTTTTACCGTTTCCGTATAAACCCACGAGCATTATGGTCTGTGGCTTCAGCTCAAAATCTGCATCGGTTCCCAGTATTTTCAGGAGCTCTTCATATATTATCCTTATAATGTAATCCTGGGATGTCATTCCAGCCGGCGGTTTCTCATTAAGTGCCCTTTCCTGGACTGTATTTGAAAGCTTTAGCACCAGTTTAACATTTACATCTGCCTTGAGAAGCGCCCTCTGAATCTCCTTTGTCACCTCCTTAACTGTATCCCTGTCTATGTAACTTGACCCCGAAATTTTACGCATAATATTTTTTAATGAATCTGATAAGTTATCGAGAACCATAATCATTTATCAAAATGTGTTATATAAGATTTGTTAGAAAAATAATATAAAACTACTATCCAGCAAATCTGCCGGCATTTTATAAAATATAAAAATCAGTATTCCCTCCACCTGTGTCCGCAGGATTCACAGGTGTAAAACTTCGTCTCGGGCTCATCTGCGGATCTGGTCTGCTTCAGCAAATAATATGCACCAACATGATGGCATACAGGGCACACTGCGTCACTGTCCAGTGGCTCGGCATTTACTTCCTTGGCTACCATTATAATTTCCTTATCTGAACTTTTTGAAATGATTTTCTGATCCGCTGTGCCTGCCTTCAACACTTCGAAACCACAGCTATTGCATACATATTTATCCTTGTTTGGAGTCATCAAAGCCCCACATTTCGGGCAAAACATAATACATTATTTCAGAAGAATATTTAACACTTGCGCGATTATCTGCATGCCTGTATTGCAGGTCCCGGTAGATAATTTTATTAATAATCTGCATATTAATACATATGAAAGTGGAAGAAATTCTGAAAAAATACAGGGATATAGCAGTTGTTGGCATTTCAGACAAGCCTGACAGGTATAGCTATCAGGTGGCAAAATTTTTAATGGACAGAGGTTACAATATAATTCCTGTGAATCCCATGCTGGATCAGTGGATGGGGAAAAAGGCTTACAGGGATATCCATTCAATAGATGGGAATGTTGACGTTGTTGACATATTCAGAAGGCCAGAATTCGTTGAGGATATAGTCATGGATTCAAAGGGAAAGGCAAAGGTAATATGGATGCAGGAGGGGATAGTAAACGAAGGTGCAGCAAAACTGGCAAATGACATGGGAATCGAAGTTGTAATGGATAAATGCATGAAAAAGGAATATGAAAAATTAAATAAAAAATAGAGATACAGTACCAAGCTGGGGTAGCCTAGCCCGGTAAGACGGTAGATTCGAAATCTACTGCTAGAAATAGCTCGGGAGTTCAAATCTCCCTCCCAGCGCCTTATATCAAATTAAATGATAGTTTTCCTTGATATCTATACCGTTAATCTCTTACAGTTTTTGTACGGTTATATGTCACTCAAATATTTTATAGAAAATATCCATAATCAGGTATGCAGACAAATATTTTGATTACGGGGGTAGGCCATGGCATTGGCAGTTCACTTGCATATTACCTGAATGAACAGGGGTTTCACCTATTTCTTTCCTCCAGGGGCGATACGGTTGAATCTGTTGCCAGCAAGATTGGGTGCCATTCATGGAAAGCCGATCTTAATAACTATAAGGAATGCGAGAAAGTTGTAGAGGTTGCTAAAGAGGCCATGGGAAGCCTTGATGGTGTGGTAAATGTTGCCGGCAATTATTTCTCCACCACGGAAATAGAGGAATATCCAGAGGATACATTCCAAGAGGCCCTGCTTAACAACGCCAGAACATTTTATAATATGGCCAGGGCATCGGTGCCTGTCATGAAAAAGCAGGGATTCGGGGCAATCATCGGATTTGCGGCCGCTGACAATGTGCTGCTTAATTCAAATCCAGGATACGCAGCCGGCAAGGGGGCAGTACATTCAATGATAAGGGAACTTTCAAAGGAGCTCATACCCTATAACATTACTGTGAACGGGGTTGCCCCAGGATTCATAGAGAAAGATTTTGTCGATCAGGGGGTACCCCAGAAGCTGGGCACTCCAGGCAGATATCCTCCGTCAGGCGTTAACAGGGCTGTGGAATTCCTTCTGCTTTCAGAATTGATAACAGGCCAGATTATAAATGTGGCAGGCGGGCATAATCTGAATATCGGCAGTGGCACAAAATAGAAGTTCATTGAATAAAATATTAAAAAATTCTAATTTAAATTATTAATTTTTAAAGGGATATTCTTCCAGGTACTTTAGGAAATGTTGTGACGTCCTCAATTTTTGCCACGCCACATACAAACCTGGTGAACCTCTCTATGCCTATACCGAATCCGGTTGTGAGCTTAATTCCCTCACGGGCCAGTTCAATGAACCATTTAAACTGTTCCTCTGTCTGGCCTTTCTTATGGATTCTGTCAAGGATCTGTGAAAGCTCATATTCCCTTTCTCCACCGGATGATGCCTCCTCAAACCCTTCTGGCCAGATAAGGTCCATATCCCTCAGTATTCCGGGCCTGTCCGGGTATTCCCTGTCATAAAATTCCCTTTCCTTTAAGGGTATGTCTATTACCCATACAGGGGACTTGGAGTCTTTTGATAATCCTGTTTCGAAGCCTTTGCCGTACTTTTCCTCCGCCTCCCTGAAGGTAATCACCGGGAATGGCTTGTGGTAGTCAGGCAGCGTCCTGTGGAAATACTTTAACTCCTCAGAATGTTCCTTCTTTATTCTTGATATTGTGTATATGATCATATCCTCTGCAAGGGACATCATCTCTTCCCTGGACTTTTCCAGTGCCTCGATGTCAATCTGGGTAAATTCATAAAGATGCCTCCCGGTTTCAGCCTTTTCCTCGGTTTCAAGCCTTACGTTTGGGGACATTATAAAGATTTTCTTGAGTTCCTGCACGGCTATCTGCTTGTGGAAAATCATGCTCTGGGTAATCCACATATCGCCTCCATAGGCATGTATCTTCGGATCATAAACCGGATGGTTCAACGGGTCTGTGAGGGGTGAAATTATAATAGGTGCAATTTCCGTGTAACCTGCCTCCCGCAGGAAATCTGTCACATATGACCGAATATAGCTCTGTACCTTTATGGCATGCTGAACTTTCGGGTCGGCAAGGTGCCTCATTGATCTTTCTATCTCACCTTTCACATAATCATCATTCTGATTCAATGTTTCCATAATGTATCTATTAAATCACAATTTATAAACATTTTATTTGATTTTCCGTGTTAAAAACAAATGTTTTATATACATCAATGTCATTTTGCTTTTATGCTTGATAATATTGATAAAAAGGATATGAAAATAATAGAGTACCTGAAAGAGCACGGAAGGGATAAAATATCAGACATTTCCAATTCTCTGGAGATTCCCAGGGCAACAATATTCGAAAGAATGGAGAGGCTCAGGAAGGACGGGTTCATAAAAAAATATACAGTAGATCTGAACTATGAGAAGCTGGGATACTCCGTTCTTGCATATATCATGATACAGTATAATCCAAAATCTTCCATAGACCAGAGGTCATTATGCGTCAACCTTTCAAAGATGGATAATGTAATTTCGGCCTCAATCGTTACAGGAGACTGGGATATTATGCTCTTAACGGCCCAGAAATCCATGAAGGACCTTTCCACCTTTGTGCTTGAAAAACTCAGGACAATGGATGGAATTGAAAAAAGCGTTACAATCCCATTATTCGAAAGGATATTATAACAAAAATATATTATGTGTTGAAGCTGGGATAGCCTAGCCTGGTAAGACGCAGGTCTGGAAAACCTGTGCACGTAAGTGCCCGGGAGTTCAAATCTCCCTCCCAGCGCTTTTGACTTCTGTTTTGTACCTGTTGATATTATTGATAATTTCGTGAAGCACCTTTTCAGGATTCTTCATATAGTCCACGGACCATATCCTATAAAGGTTCCATCCCCTGGCGGACAGTATCGCCTTCCTTATCCTTTCACGTTCCGATGCGGTCTTCATGCTATTATAAATCCTGCCATCTGTTTCAATCCCGAGGATATAGTGGTTATCATCATCCGGATCAATCACTGCCAGGGCTATATTGTTCATGGAATATCCCACGTTTTTCACTGTAGTAAAACCCTCGGCCTCAAGCTTGGCAGCAACATCATTTATTATTGCATCATCATTTCTGAATTTCTGTATAATGGATCCTGATCCATGGTTTTTGGCATAAATCAAATATTGCTTTAGAAGTTCAGGCCCCCTGCCGGCCGTTTCCGGGACCCTTATATCCTCAGGGTCCATGGATGAAACAACGATGAATTTTTTCCTGGCACGGGTTATGGCCACATTCAGCCTCTTCTCCCCTCCAGTGCTGTTTATAGGGCCAAAATTCATTGTCAGCCTGCCACTATCATCCTTTCCGTATCCTGTACTCAAAATTATTACGTCTTTTTCATCTCCCTGCACGTTTTCCAGGTTTTTTACAAATATGCCGTCATTGTTTATTAGCTCTGCAAGAACGCTATCGTGCCTGGAATAGGAACTGAGGGTTTCTTCTATGGCGGACCTCTGGGCCTCGCTCAGGGTTACCACCCCTATGGAATTTGTTTGAAGCAGTTCTTCCTTTATTATCCTTACTACCTCATTTGCCTCTGCCCTGTTGGTTCTGCTCTTTCCCCTGCTGTAGGTGCCCTCGATTTTGAAAAATTCAAGGCCTGTATCCGGAGAGTTTACATAGGCAGAAGGGAACGTTTCCAGGGAATTTTCGTAGAAATACCTGTTGGAAAATGCGATCAGCCTGTCATCAACACTCCTGTAATGCCATTTCAGCGGTATCTTTGCGAGCCCTATGGCATCAAACTGGTCCAGTATGTTGTCCAGCACAACATAATCATCCTCATACTTTGATATATTTACATTTTCAAAGAAACTGGTGGGTGGAAGCTGCTGCGTATCCCCGGATATAATCGCCTGCTTTGACCTTATAAGGGATCCTACCGCATCAGGAGGCGTCAGCTGTGATGCCTCATCAAATATAATCAGGTCAAAGGAAAAATCGCTGTCAAGGAAAGCACTTACATTATTCGGGCTCATCATTATACAGGGCTTCAGTGCTGGAAGCACCTCCCTGAGCTCACCGAACAGCGTCTTTAATGGCTTCTGGAATCTTTTCTTTGCATTTTCGGTTTTGATTATCATGGACGCACCGGGATACTTTGCCAGTATCTCCCTGCGCCTGTCTGTTAATTCGCTTACCAGGTTGATCCGGTTTATTTCTATTCTTTTTCTGTCATAATCAATGAACATGCCTGCCAGCCTCTCGTGGGAGGAGGCTCTGAAATTCTTCAGATTATCATCGTTTCTTACATAATATGAAACGAATTCATGGTTGAAGCTGTGCCTGAATGATTGAAGTATGGAGTCTGTATGCAGGTCCATATTGAAGGCGGGGGATATGTCTATGCCGGAAGATTTCAGTGAATCATAGAGCTCCATGAATTTGGCATAGCGTTCCACATCCAGGGATGAGAGCCCTACTATCTGTTCCCTGATTTCCTCTAGTTTTTTATCCGCCATGCTGCCGGCAGATGGCAGAACCTCAGAAAGAGAATTTATTCCATCAATCACAGATTCATAGAGTGATTTGAATTCCATTATGCTATCCATATTTTCCATTCCTGATACCATTTCAGTTACTGCCCCGACTGAAGTTTCCCCGGGCATATTTGAGATTATCTTTTTTGCATATCTGATCTTATCATAAACATCCTCAGAGTCGATATTCCTTGATTTCATGGATTCCTCCACTGCTTCAAGGGCTGCTTCTTTCTCCCTTATCTTCATGGCATAATCTATGTCTTCTATAATTTCATTATAATGCTTCCTCGATTCGTCCTCAGTTAGGTCCATCACGTCCTTTACTATCTTTTTATAATCCGAGGAAAGCCTTTTGAGGCCAGAGCTGTAGTTTTCAACAAGGTTCTTTTTCAGGGCATCAAGGTCCAGGTTCAAGAACTCTTTTTTCCTCTTTTTCATGAAAATATCTGACATATACCTGTATTCCTGAATCAGTTTTTCACGGGACTCCAGCAGTTCATAGGCATCCTGGATAAACTCCGCATCCAGGAACTCTTTCTCCAGGGTTATCTCAGGATTGAGCACCGACCCCAGCCTGTAAACCTTCTCTGCATCTTTCATTGATGCAACATCCACGCCGGTACAATTTTTTATCTGATCCCCTATTTCCTCCATGCCATCTATGCCGTTTTCTATGGAGTCTATTCCACGGTAGTATTTTTCAGGATTCTCCCTGTACCGGGGCAGCTGCAAATCAACCGGCATTTTATCGAAATTTTCAATGATATCGAGGTAATCGTTGAACTCTGAAATCTGGAACTCTATGTTTTCCAGTACTTCCGGGGTAATGTCGATCATGCCCGCACCAATTTTGAGAGAAAACTGGCAGCTGTTTTCAAGTTCAACCATACATGCATTGTACACGCTCCTTCCAAGATTTCCACGTTTTTCATGGACAGCATGTACATAATCGTTCAGGGTCCCTGAGTACCTGTCCGTGGGTACAAGGGTTCTGGAAACATGCTGGTTGTTCTCCACTGATTTATACAGGGATTTAATGATTTCACTCTTTGATGCATTTCCATGGAAGCTCAGGATAAAATCTCCCAGCCCGGACTCCTGGAGGCGCTTTTTGACAACCTCTATTGCAGCATTTTTTTCACTGACAAAAAGAACGCTCCTGTTATTCTTCATTGAATCGGCTATAATGTTAGAAATTGTCTGGCTTTTCCCTGTTCCCGGGGGGCCATTGAGTATAAAGCTTGCACCTGCCCTTGCGGCATACACCGCACTTATCTGGCTGGAGTCGGCATCCATGACTGTATCTATTGAATAGTCAATGGTCCTGGGCATCTTCTCGTTCAATTTTTTAATGACTTCGAAGTCTCCCGCCAGTGCCCTGGTCAGGTCATTTTTCTTTATAGCATCATGGTTTTTCTTTATGTCGTTGTATATATTGTTGTTTGTAAAGGAAACCACACCGAGATAGGAATTTCTGCTGACACTCCACTTAGTATCCTTTACGGTTAGCTTGAAATTTCTCATTGCCTCGGATAGATTCAGATTGTCCTCAAATGTAAAGTCAAATTTAATTCCAAACTGTTCCAGCTTTTCCCTTAGCACAGGATTGAAAAATATATCCCCCTCTGTAGATTCCAGGGTAAAATCATCGTACATCTTCCTGGACAGGGTTACAGGGACGAAAAAAAGCTGTGTTTCCACTGTTTTGGCATTTTCATCCTTCCATTTCAGCAGTCCAAATGAAATGAATAAAACGTTTGATCCGTGCTCCTTCAGGGCACTGTTGGCCTGGTAGTACATAGATGATAGCGCCTTTCCGAGGCCATCTTTCCTTGAAAATATTATTTCATCCTTCCTGCGGTTTTCCTCATACCCGGTCAGGTGCACCCCCATTTTTTTATCCTTGTTAACCAGATCGTCGAAGAGGAACAGCATGGATGGGGTGGTTATCTTCAGGAATGAGTCGGAATTGAAATATAGGAGGCGATTATTTTTTGAAGTGTCTATAACATCTTTTTCCCATTTTGTTATACTTTCATCTATGTTTATATCCATTGAATGTCTTGAGTTAATAATGAAAAGAATATATTAATTTTATTATAAATGGCATTACAGGAATTTTCAATTTTCTGAATAGTCTATGTTAACATTTTTTGTTTCAATCCCGTAATGATGCCATACCATGGCCCCTGCAAATCCAAGAAGCCACAATCCCATGTTCAGGGCAATAAAGTCTGTTAGTGGCATGGTGCTGGTTGCTATGACAAGCAGCGGATATACTATCATTGGAGCCAGCCTGACGGTGCCAATGAAAGTTCCCCTTATCCTTGTGGGTGCCAGCTCAGGCTCCAGTGTTGTTCTGGAAGCCCAGGCAAATTCACTCATCATCATGTTGAGGAACAGCAGCGGATAAAATATCAGTGTGTCATGAAGGAAGGGTATAAGGATAAAAATCAGAACCGTGGATAAAAATCCGGTTCCGAAGGAATACATAGTATATTTTTTCCTTCCACGTGATATGAGCGGTGCAGCAATGAAGCCAGCCACTGAGGCGCCCACAAGGGCAACAAATATTATCATGTCATCTGTACGGGCTCCGGGAAATTCGTACGGGCCGATTACATATGCCATGAGTCCGAATGTGGTATACTGGGATATTGCCATTGCCATGAGCACAAAGAGAGATAGCCTGTATGCAGGCCTTTTGATATTTACACCGGCGGTGTCTATGTAAAGCGATTTCTTTGTAATTTCTGACTTTTCCTTCTGCCCCCTTGATTCCTGCCATTTGTATGACTCCGGCAGGGAAATCCTGGAGAGTACCATAATTATAATGAGTGCTGAGGCAGCAGAAAGAAGAATTATCCTGTCCATGAATGAATTTACAATTATAACAAATAATCCTGCTATAAGGGCACTGCCTATGTTGTCAAAATCAGATATGATTGTAAGCCACATTGCCCTCTGGGATACAGGAGAATCCTCAGATACAAGCGACAGGGAGGGTATTTCCTCACCGCCGACCCCGAATTCCGCCAGCATCAGGCCTATTATCAGTGGAATGAAGGTATAGCTCAATGATATCACAACTATTCCTACACCGTAAATGATCATGGTCATAAGAAAAATCTTTTTTCTTCCAAGCCGGTCTGTAAGCAATCCCATGAAAAAATTCCCGAATGGGACAAATAAAGGCCCGATCAGCAGAACGAGAACCTTCAGATAATGGGGGAGCACCCCTATTATTGACCCTGCTGCAGCAAGCGGACCCAGTGTACCAACCATTCCCCAGAACGTTAGCCCTGAAGCGCTTGATACAATCATAAAACGCTGCTTCGTGGTTAACGTAATAGCCACCATAATTCTATAAATTCATATTTCGTATCCATCTCCCTCCGCCGGTATTGCCCGGATCAGGTTACACGGGTCGATCCCTATCCTCTCAGCTTTTCGCTCCCCGGTAATTATGTATCTATAAAATATATAAATATTTATCGACCTGCACAGATTATTTTATTCCTGATAAATATAATAGGCATTATACAATTCATGGATATGGATGGCATGAGGATTGCACTGGTGGCTGTAACCTCCAATGGCATCGGGATTTCTGAAAGACTTTCCAGGGAATTTCGAACAGATATTTTTGTAAGCAGCAGATATGCCGGATCCGGGAAGTATCAAACCTTCAGACATGCAGGAGATATTATGGAATCTATTTTTGAGAATTATGATGCTGCCATTTTTGTTATGTCCCTGGGAGCAGTTGTAAGGATCATAGCACCTTACCTGCATGATAAGTTCCATGATATACCGGTCCTGGCAATAGATGACTCGGCCAGGTTTGTTATACCTGTAACAGGCGGGCACCACGGTGCGAATGATATGGCTGGAAAGATATCGGATATCCTGGGTGCATGTGCTGTAATTACAACTGCATCTGATATCCATGGAATTGCCTCTGTAGATTCAGTTGCAGTGAAATACGGCATGGCCATCAGGAACAGGGAGAACCTCGCCCCCGTTTCAGGGGATATGCTTGCAGGTGATCCGGTACAGGTAATCAACAGAACAGGCATTCCAGTCCCTGATCTTCCGGGTTCCCCCAGTGGAAGAAAAATCATTATAACCTATATGGATGAGCAGGATGCTTCTGCCCTGATACTGGTGCCGCACGTGCTGGATCTCGGCATAGGTTTTTCCAGCGATGCAACATTAACAGACATGTTAAACGCCATAGAATCAACATTCAAAAAATTTCACCTATTAATGGAGGCCATAAGATCAATTTCAACCATAGATATAAAATCCGGGAACCCCGATATTAAAAAACTTGCGGAAAACCTGGAATGCCCACTTTATTTTTATCCGGCTGATGAACTTAACCGTTATGCATCTGAAAAATCCGCCGCTGTTTACAGGGCCACCGGCGCCTATTCTGTGTCCAATCCCGCTGCAAGAATTTCCTCTGGCAATGGCATGCAGATAGTATCTAAGGAAATTATTAATAATGTTACCGTATCGGTGTTTCTGCATGGCCATTAAGGGAATAATGATAGCTGGCACATCCAGTGGGTCAGGAAAAACAACGGTATCAGCCGGGATCATGAGGGCACTTTCAGATAAAGGAATGAGGGTGCAGCCATTCAAGGTCGGGCCTGATTATATTGATCCGGGTTTCCACAGAATTGCATCAGGGAATACACCCCACAACCTTGACCCTGTGATGGGAAGCGACGAAACTGTCAGGGAGATCTATTATCACAATTCCGAAGGCAGCGATATTTCAATAGTTGAGGGGGTAATGGGCCTTTATGACGGGGCGCCTGGAAATAAGTTCCGTGGCAGCTCATTTGACGTTGCCAGGATCCTCGGGTTGCCAGTAATACTTATTGTGGACATTTCATCTTCAGGGCAGAGCGCTGCTGCCACAGTGATGGGATTCAGGGACATGGATAAAAGGGTGAACATAGCAGGAGTTATAATGAACCGCGCAGGATCAGACTACCACTGCAGCATGGTAAGGGACGCAATCGAGCATTTTACCGGAATAAAGGTTATAGGATGCATAAAGCGCGGTGAGGATTTAAAAATAAGGTCACGTTATCTTGGTCTTGTGACCACTGCGGAAAAAGCCACAGGAGAAGCCTATTTTCAGAATCTATCACAGCAAATAGGAAAAAGTGTTGACCTGGATTCCATAATCAGGATTTCCCGGAAGTATGGAACCACATGGAATGGAAACAAAAGAATTTACAATTTAAAAATGAAGGAGAGGGCAAGGATCGGCATAGCATATAATGAGGCATTTTCCTTCTATTATGCTGAGAATATTGAAATTCTGGAAAAGTTTGGCGGTATTCCGGTATATTTTGATCCCATAAGGGATAAATCCCTGCCAGATATTGACGGGCTCTATCTGGGCGGAGGATACCCTGAATTATATGCCCGGGAACTTTCAGAGAATAAAACACTCATGTGGGAAATCAGGAATAAAATCGGACACGGAATGCCAGTTTTTGCAGAATGCGGTGGCTACATGTACCTTTCAGAATCAATAGCTGTGGATAAAGGGTGTTTCCCCATGGTGGGCGCAATACCGGCCACAGTGCATATGAAAGGCCTCTCACTGGGTTACAGGGACGCGGCGGCTGCATCAACCGGGGTCATACTGGAAAAGGGTAAAAGAATAAGGGGGCATGAATTCCACTATTCAAGAATAGAATTCAACGGGAATCAGAAGCCGGCATACGAATTCAAAAATGGCGAACTGGAAGGATACAGTTACATGGGGATTACTGCAGGATATCTGCATGTATATTTTCCATCAAACCAGAATGCAGCGAGGAGATTCGTTTTGCTGTGCAGGGATTACCGTAAAAAAAATCCTGAATTATAATATATCAATAATGCATATACATCCATGCAGGAAAACTTTATAATTCCGGGCAATAAATCCCTGGTAAACCTATCAAGTGACATATTTTCCCATTTCGGCCTCAGGACAGAAACAGATGGCATCGGATTGGGCTACAAGCATAAAAAGCTGTGCTTCATACTGCTGGATGGGCTGGGATGGAACATATACGAAAGAACAGGAATAAAATTCAGGAATGAGATGAAATGCACATCCGTATTTCCCTCAACCACATCAAACGCACTGTCATCTTTCTTTCTGAACCGTTATCCCGGGCAGCATGGCATAATTGGCTATCAGCTGTACATAAGGCAGCTGGGTTCAATAGTAAACATACTGGGTTACACATCCTCGGCTGCCTATATAAGGGATTCCATGGAGCGTGCCTATCCTATGAGCTCGATTTTCAATTATGAATCAAAGATAACGGCACTGAACAGGGCTGGGTATTCAACTGTGAATATCATACCGGCTTTCATAAATAAAACTTCATTCTCCACATTGCTGTATGGCAATAATAATACAGACACATACTCCAATGTGTTCCACAGCTTTTATGTGCTGGAGGATAACCTAAAGCAGGGAAAAGATTTCGTGAGTTTCTATCTCCCGGAGGTGGATCAGACAGCACATAAGCTCGGGCCATATGATCAGTACACCGTGGAATCGGCGAGATATATACTTCAGAGCCTCATTTCAATAATGGAAAAATACAGTGACTATGATTTTGTCATAACCGCAGACCACGGACATGTGGAGGTCGGGAATACTATTAACCTTGGGAACGATTCTGACCTTATGGACATATCCATACTCCCGCCCTACGGAGATTCCAGGGCCCTTTTCCTGGAGAACACATCAGAGATAAGGGAGTATCTGGAGGGACATTACACCAATCTTGAACTGGTGGCCAGAGGAGACAGTGCATATACAACCCTGATGGGAAAGATAGACAGCAACGTAATGCAGAAACTCCCGGGGCTTATAGGGATATCCAGAAATAACGACATATACCATTTCCCACTGAATCAGAGGAAATATGCCATGAAGGGTGCGCACAGCGGGCTTCTCAAAGACGAAATGGAAATTCCAGTTTTAGTTTATCAAAATTAATATCCGGAATTATTTTTACTGAATCCTGAAATATAATTTCCATTTTTGTCATAATTCTGTTCAAGAAATATTTATTAATAAACATTTAATCGAGTTGGCATGTCTGAAACTCCAATGTCAAAGAAATCAATTAACATATCCATAGCATTAATGGCATTTTCTGGATTGCTTATTATCTATGTAGAAACTATGATAGTACCCGCCATACCAATATTCATAACATTCTTCCATTCAACCTATAGCAATGTATCATGGATTTTAACCGCTTACATAATAAGCGGCACAGTTTCAGCAGCCATATTCGGAAAGGTTGCTGATATAGTTGGCAAGAAAAAAGTATTCCTGATTCTGGGAATAATATATACTATTGCCATATCATTCGGGGGATTTACCAGAACCCTTGATGAGCTCATAGCAGTTCGTGCAGCCCAGGGGCTCGGCTTCGGGATGATACCCATAGCCTTTGCGATAATAAATGATGTTGTACCCAGGGAAAAACTGGCACTGGCGCAGGGCATAATGAGCGCCACCTTTGCCATAGGATCAGGCATCGGGCTTGTTCTTGGTTCGTATATCACCGAAACCCTGGGATGGCAGTGGGATTTCCATACAGCAATACCGGTTGCGGTAATCTTGCTTATCCTTGTATTTATATTCATAAGGGAGAACACGGTCACAGGAAAGCAGAAAATCGACTTTGCTGGTGTCGCAATGCTGGGTGGCGGGCTGGTTGCACTTATTTTCGCACTATCCGAGGGGCAGCATTATGGATGGTATTCATATCTTATTATCGAATTATTCATTACAGCCCTTGTTCTATTTACAGTGTTTGCATATTTTGAAAGCCATTATAAATACGCATTCATAAATATGAAGCTTCTGAAGAAGAGGAATATTTTCCTTTCCAATATAGTGGGGCTCTTTGCCATGGCAGCAATGTATTTTCTGTTCTTTACTGTTCCAACCCTGCTGCAGGACCCTGCACCCAGCGGATTCGGCAAAACAGTATTTGATTCGGGCCTTATATTATTTCCTGCCACGGTCATGAATATGGTTTTTGCGCCTGTGGCTGCAAGAGTAATACGCAAGAGGGGGCCGAGGCTCTCAATACTTATGGGACTTACAGTGGACATAATAGGATTTGGTTTGTTATACCTTTACCGTGCAACAATACCGGAAATACTGCTTGATACAATATTTGTGGGAGCCGGAATATCAATGATGCTCGTTGGAATAATCAACGTTCTTCTTACCTCCACACCCAGGGAAAATGCTGGTGAGGCCACTGGAATGAATACTGTATTCAGGGATATAGGAATGTCAATAGCGCCTGCATTCGGAGGTGCACTGGAAACAATGTATACCGTAAAGGTTACCATAGGCGTAAAAATGGTCAATGGCATTCCATACAAAATCATGGAAGCTTTTCCAGATAAGACTGCCTACAATTATATATATCTCATAGGGGTTATATTCGTGATTCTCGGCTTCATATTCACGGCCCTCATTAAAAAAACAGAAACAAAGAGTTAATTTAATGTTATCAAACTTTAAATAAAAATAAATATTCGCTTTCCATGATAGAAACCGGAAGGCTGAAGCGCAATTCTCTTGGTGGATTCAGGCTAGTATGGCAGGCCATGGGAACACTTTCAGTTGCAGCAGACGCAGCTTATTTATTGACTGGAGTGGTAGAATATGCACTGGGGGCCACACCGCTTGCCCTGGTTCTCGGTGTGTTTGCATATCTGTTTATTATGAATACTGGATACCAGTTTTCCAAGCATGTTAATTCTGCCGGTTCCTACTATACATTCGCAGGCAAGGGCCTTGGCGGTGTAGCCGGCACATTTCAGGCATGGAATATGGCGTTTTATGGCCTCATAGGCTACGGCAGCTTCGGATTCCTGGGACTGGCAGCATTCATAACACTCCTTGACCCCACTTATAAGGGCATAATTTTCTGGCTTCCAGTGGCATTCTTTGCCGCATTGATATCCTTCATATTCACACACAGGGGCATGAAAATTTCAACAGATTACCAGATAGCCGGGGGCGTTATAGAGGTTGCAGTGCTGCTTATAGGGTCAGCATTAATCATAATCAACGCCGGAAAACTTAATACTCTTGCAGTATTCAGCACAAAATACGTCTCAGGAATATCCCAGCTTCTGTTCGCAATGATCTATTCAATGATACTCTACTTCGGCACGACCGTATCCATAACAGCCATGGGAGAGGAGGCGATCACGCCACAGAAAACAATCAAAAAAGCCCTAATAGGCACGGTCATACTTTCAGGCATAACGCTAATAATTGTTTCATACGCATTTACAATAGGCTGGGGGCCCTCTGCCATGGCCTCATTTGCAGGTAGCAATGACCCCGGTGTTATACTTTTCAGCAAACTCAATCCCGTTATATACATACTTTTAATTCTAGTAACAGTAAACAGTTTTATGGGATACAATATTTCCGTGAGCAATGCCGATTCAAGAATATTTTATAGTTTTGCAAGGGACGGCATCTTATTCCTTCCAGAAAGCATAGCAAAAATACACAAAAAATACAAAACGCCCTCCAATGCTGCACTGACAATATTCATTATGTCCTTCATCATTGCTGTTGTCTTCGGTGTGCTATTCGGGCCGGTCCAGGGTGGCCTTATCATGCTCCTGATCAATGCATACGCCGCATATACAGAGCATATTGTTGCATCAATATCCCTGCCGTTTATGATGAAACGCATTGGCAAGCTCAGGGTGATTGAGCATGTTATTATACCCGTAATCGGAATATTGATTCTCGTAATTATAATGGCAGGCACGCTGATATCGCCGGAAAAATATCCTGAAAATATAGCAGTATACATAGGCATTGCATGGATTCCTATTGCAGGGATAATGACCCTGATAGAATACAAACTGCACCCTGACAGGGTGAGGAAGGCAGCGAAGATGTCCATTGAGGAGGAGGCCCTTGAGCCTAAATAACTCAAGCCACCTCAGTTGCTTTAAATTTCATCTTTTTCATATTGGAGTTAGAGGCAAACAGAAGGAACAGTATGACCGGAAACAGTGCGAGAAACATATACCTGAAGCCTATGGCATTTTCAATCAAACCCCCGGCAGTTGGTGTTATGATACCTATTGCCATCATTATGGAGAAGAAATAGCTGTTTGCCATATTGCTGTAGGACATGTCGAATGTTCTGCTGATGGATACTATGGATAGTGGATATGTTACGCCATGTGGTATCCCCAGGAGAAGATAGGCAATAATGTATATTATATCATTGACACCGAAAAACAGGAAAATTATTCCTGTCAATGTAATAATAATTGCAGTTCCAAGATAGTGCCAGAGATTTTCCGGTGCCTTCCATGAAATGAAAAGCCTTGATGAAAATGAAACAATGAAAAATCCGGTAAACAGCAGTGAAACATCAGAAAGGCTCAATTTTAGCACACTCCTGGCATATATGCCGCCGAAAGTTATGAGCAGTGCAAAAATAATATTGTATGCCAGAATTGCATAGACTGCAACCCTGAATCCTGGCTCTCCGAATACCCTTATTTTCTTTTTCTTAATTTCTGATTTGCTGTCAGGGAATCTCAGGAAAGGTGAGAGCACAGAGGCCACAATGCCCAGTGGCACAAAGAAGAGGAATATGTACCTTAATGGTTCGAATTTAAGTATATAGGACTCAAGTGCAGGCCCGGCAATTAGACTTACGCTGAGTGCCAGGGTATATATGCCCAGAACCTTTTCCCTGACCTTCTTATCACCTATCATGCCCGCAGAGGTGATTATATTTGGCATGATGGCACCGAAGGCAAGTCCTGCAACAGCTATGAATATCCACACTGTTATAAAATTTGAAAACTGCATGACTGCCAGAACAATAGTGAAGCCTATATTTGAACCGATAAATAGATAGCGGCGCCTTACTGTATCCAGCCTTGAATTGATCAATCCGGTTGTGATGAAGGTGGCCAGGGCCATGAGGGACTCTGTGAGCCCAACCTCCAGCTGCCCGAAGTGAAGGTCGTATTTTGAAAACAGGGAAATTGTGGTCATCATCATATTGTTTGATGCCCTAACCATAAATGTTATGAGTATTATAATGAGCACAGAATAAGAAAGGTAGGTATTCCTGATAATCTTTAATTTATCCACTTTATACCACGGCATCCTCAATATGGTAATGCAAAATAAATACTTTCATAAATCTATAATGCAGGATAGTTCTGTCAAGTCCTGTGTGCCGCTGCAATATAAGTATTGCCTGAGTTTCTGTACATGAAAGAGAATACAACAATTACTGCAGCTGAAAATATCCCGAATATGCATATGAGGGACCATGTGGTCAGTCCATTATAATGGAATGTATACATTATATAGGTTCCCACAGAGGGCCCGAAAGCCCTGCCGATTGAATTGAACATGGAGTTGAATCCCATGTACCTCCCCGTTTTGCCTGCAGGGGCCATCTTTGAGATAACAGTATTTATAGTTGGCGTTGTAAGATTCTCCCCTACTGTAATTATGACCATATCGAACATCAAATCATATAAGTTTGTGGAAAATGCAATAATAAAGTATCCAAGGGCATAAAACAGGGCACCGGCTATAAACGTTCCCAGATCTCCGAACCTTGCAAAGGCCCTTATCAAAGGATACTGTCCGAGAACAACAACTATGCCGTTGATTGCATATATATATCCCAGGTCAGCAACATTGATTTTTATGGCAATCTCGCTGTAAAGTGGCAGGGATACAGAGAACTGCGATGACAGCAGTATGATGAAGAAGGTTGCTATGCTGAAAACGAATAGATATTTATCAAAAACAAGGAATGGATTTCTCGTTCCAGTTCCTGTTTTCATAACATTCTGCCTCCTGACAAAGAGTATTATAAATGCCTGCAGGATGCTTGCTATTACCAGGGCATAAAATATATATATAATTCCTGAAGAGTAGATGAAAGACCCCATAAGGGGGCCTACTGCCCATCCCACATTTGACAGTATCCGGTAAATTGAATAACCGCCCTCCCTGTCCTGTGATTCAGTTACATCGGAAATAAGGGCACTTGCCGAAGGATACACAAGCGAACCTGAGAAGGATGACATTATAAAGAGTATAATCGTAAGTGAGTAAATATTATAAAGAAAGGAAAGTGCTATTGAAAGATAAATGAATATGCCCGAAACGCTTCCCAGCATCAGCGTGAATTTTCTCCCTTTCAGATCGGCCAGATAACCACCCAGTATGCTGAATGCCATGGACATTAGGGATAGCAGGGTAAAAATAACCCCAACAATATATACGGCAAGATGAAGGTATAAACTCAGGAATATTGCCATGAAGGGCCAGGAGGCTCCCATGCCCAGCGATCGCATCATGGAGGACAGGCTGACTATAACAACCTGCTTGTTGTGTATATCTGCTGAAAATGAAGCCATTACATGGTATTGCAGGATGTTATAAGAATATTATTTTAACCACATAATTTTAAAAGAAATAAATATATGCATTATGGAGATTTTCTATGAATTCCCTAAATTAATGTACAATGTGCAGTATCATTCATAATGCTGAAAAAACTACAGCAAATATTAAATTCTATATATCAATGAAACAGAATGGATAAAATCCCGCACCCCTACAGCGAGCGCCGGAATCAGGACATAAAATTAAAGAAAGTTTTGACATCATGGGACCTTTATTTTCTCAGCCTGGGGTCTATTATCGGCTCCGGATGGCTTTTCGCAGAGTCTGCATCTGCGGGTACTGCAGGTCCAGCTGCAATTATATCATGGGTTATAGGGGGCATTCTGGTGCTTATTATAACTCTTGTTTATGCCGAGATCGGTGCAATGATACCACGTAGCGGATTTATAACGCGGTACGGTCATTACTCCCATGGTGGCATTGCCGGATTATTCTTCGGATGGGCATATTTCGCGGCAAGGGCTGCTGCACCAGCCCTGGAGGCTGAGGCAGTAATGACATACGCTGGTTCTTATATAATTCATCCGGCACTGATTTACTATGCGAAAAATCCGCTGGACCCATCCTCAAGTGTAACGTTGCTGACCGGATACGGTATCCTCATAGCCGGAATTCTCATTACAGGATTTTATTTCCTTAATTACTTCGGGGTAAAATTGATGGGAAAAACCAATCAGGCTGTTACCTGGTGGAAGCTGATAATCCCCTCGCTGACCATAATACTCATGGCATTTTTCCTATTCCATGCCGGTAATTTCGATAACCGGTCTCTGGGTGGCTTCCTCCCACATAACAATATTTCGCTTGTTTTCGAGGCCATCTCAACAGACGGTATAGTTTTCTCATACCTGGGATTCAGGCATACTCTGGACTTTGCCGGGGAGGCTAAGAATCCACAGAGGGATATACCCCGGGCCCTTATCTTTGCCATGTTAACCTCAATAGCTGTTTATATACTATTGCAGGTCATATTTATTTCATCTGTGGACCCTGTCCTCCTGAAGGCCTCAGGAGGATGGCTGGGACTTTCATCTGCCTCGGCAGGCAGCTATGCTAAGAGTATTGATACCGCTCCATTTGCATTCCTTGCCAGATCATCTGACCTATCTATCATGGTGGTTTTGACATATCTGCTATATGCCGACGCATATATATCGCCCTCGGGAACACTCAATATCGCCGCCGGGACATCAACACGCTCCCTGTATGGAATGGCGGAGATAGGATACTTCCCTCCCTCTGTGGGAACTGTAAGCCGCAAAACCGGAGTTCCTGTATTTTCACTTATAATTAGCCTCATACTTGGACTTGCATTCCTTGCCCCACTGCCCAGCTGGTATGTGGTTGTCGGTCTTGTTTCCGGGATAGCTGCATTTACATACATACTTGGGGGTTCAACTCTCATGGTTCTGAGGAGAGAGGCATCAGAGATGAAAAGGCCCTTTAAACTTCCATATGCAAAAATATTATCGCCTGTTTCCTTCGTCGCAGCGGCCCTGATAGTATACTGGACAGGATGGCCCACCGTGGGATACACATCCATTATAATCTTTTCCGGGTTCATAGTATACCTGGTGCTCCTCCTATTCCACCGGGTTGACAGCATTATCACAGAAGAGAACATAAAGGGCGGATACTGGGTGCCCCTGCTCATAATTGCACTGGACATAATGTCTTACCTGGGGGAGAAAAATTTCGGGGGGCTCAACGTCTTTCCATTCCCATATGATTTTATAGTGGTAATAGTGGTATCTCTTTTCTTCTATTTCATTTCCGTTAAATCCGGTTTCAGGACATCAGAAATAACAGATATAATAGAATCAGGAGAGCAGTACATAAATGAAAGTGGAATTGATGAATAAGATAAAATCTTTAATATTCGCCCTTTGATTCAGGCAATACCGGGAAATCGTTGAATTACAAATTTATCAATCAATATTCTGATAGATATTTTATTCCGGCACAGATACAGGTAGCACTCTTTTCCCGGATTTATAGAAATTCATATTATTTAAATCAAATACAAGTTTTACAGAATCGCCCTCCTTATAGGCATCTTCATACTTGCCTCCTTTAACTTTAACGCTGAAATTGCCGATATCCACATAATACATAATTTCCGATCCCAGAAACTGTATTGATGTAATTTTTCCCTCTATTGATCCTGTATCATCTATTTTGACATCCTCCGGCCTTATTGCTGAAATTTCGTAATCTAAATCCTCATTAAGGTTCAGCGTTTCCTTTGGGATCAGATTCACTGCACCCAGAAGCCGGGCACAGAATATATCATTCGGTCTATGGTTTAAAATCATATTTTTAAATGCATATCCGGATTTATGGCAGAATGGTGTTAAACCTATGAATAAAATTTAAATTCTTTAATATTTGGTGTTTTATTTAAGCAATATTTAAACATATATAAGATTACAGGAAAATTATGGAAAAAGTTTCAGAATCTCGAACCCTAAAGAAAGGGGCAGCAGGATTTTATTCTCTTCTAGGGCAATCCATAGCAATGATATCCCCACTGGGAGCTGTGGCTGCTACAATGACCGGTGCAGCAGAATTCGCCAAGGGGTCACTGCCCCTGGCATACATCATATCCATCTTCGGAGTTCTGATATGGATAAATACGCCTTATCAGTTTTCCAGGAAAATTAACGGGAGCGGAGGATTTTATACTTTCAATTCCCGTGGAGCAGGGCCGAGATATGGCCTTACCATCGGGTATATGATGTGGTTCTCATATTTTATGGTTATAACCAATGCAATACTGTTTACATCCGGTGTATTCATACCTGGAACTATTGCGTATTTTCTTCATGTTAATATTGGAACATACACATGGATACCTATTATGACTGCTTTTATTATCATACTTACAGTAATAGCCTATCTGGGAATAAAGCCATCACTGGCATACAGTTTCACAGCCTCCGCTATTGAAATAGCCCTGTTGATTATAACATCCATTGTCATTATTGTTGCACTGGGGTCAAGGAACACACTGGCTCCATTTACACCCACACCGGCCGATGGATTTGCAGGCGTTGCCGTTGGAATGGTGCTGGCAATATTCTCAATGTCAGGTTCATCTGCGGTTGTTACCCTCGGAGAGGAGGCAAAGCAGCCAAGAAAAAACATAAAGAAGGCACTTCTGATAAGTTTTCTCATAACCGGAGTGGTATTTGTACTTACATCATATGCACTAACAGTGGGATGGGGAATTTCAAAGATGTCCACATTTTTCAGCTCCAGTGTACCGGGACTGATTGTTACAGATAAGTATATAGGACTTCCATTTACCATAATACTTTTTGTATTCATTATCAATAGCCTTTTCGCAGGATCACTGGCACCATTGAATACAAGCTCCAGGATGATATTTTCCATGAGCAGAGATGGCCTTGGTCCATCAATGTTTTCAAAGGTCCACCCTGTTCATAAAACACCATATATAGCTATCATTACTATGGCTGGAGTTGCATATACGGTTTCACTTATATCCGGGATTCTCATAGGGCCAGAGAATGGATTCCTATACCTTGTAACTGCCTCCTCGGCAGCCCTGTTCGTAGGCCATATACTGAGCAACTTCGGGCTTGGTGCCACATTCAAAAAGCTGAAAGAGTTTAAGGTGGTAACACATGCTATCATACCGGCGGCTGCAACAATAATACTTGCTGTTGCAATGTTCTACAGTTTTTACCCTCCTGCGTATCCAGTTGATTATGCTATCATCACTGCAATTGTTTTTATCATCATATCCGCCATTGTGATTTTCATTTATGGCAAAAAACACCCGGAGGAAATTAAAAAGGCAGGATCAACAGACATGCTAGTGCAGGAAGAAATATACAACAGGGAATAAAACAACATTATTTTTTTAAATTATTCCCTAGATTTTTAAACAGCTCCTTTGACAGTATCTGGGTTTCAAGCCCACCGCCAACTATTTTTAGATGATCCATTATTGATTTGCTTATTTTTGGCATGTACAGGTCACCCTTGAGTAGGTACATATTGATTGTTGAAAGCTCTATCATCAGGGAATCCACAAGCCTGTGCCTTCCAGGGCCGGGTATGCTCGTATTCCTGAATAATGAGAGGTAAAGTTTCATTGTAATCATGTTGAATAAAATATACCCATCCAGTTCAAGCCTTCCAGGAAGCAGGTTACGATCAGAATCAAGCCTGTATTTGGAACTTGAGATAGATGAATACATGAAACGCCTTATATTTACTGCCTGGTATATAAGGTTCTGGTGCAGGTTCATATTGGAAACTGCCACAATAAGTGTCTCACTTTCCGGCTTTATGTACTCAAGCTCTCCGTGATCTGCATCATCCATTATATAATAGTGGAGTTTGCCATCATCCTCAGTTGCACTGTATATGTACCTGTTCAAAAGCGAATTAAAGCCCCTCTGGAGCGAAGGCCTTCCTGATAAACCATATCTGTCTATGATTTTCATTGCCTCCTTCTGGGGCACCTCCATAATGAATAACTTTCCCCGTTTCATCAATGCAGATATATTTCCCTGTGTATAATGTGTCGATTCCAGGACAAGAACACCGTCGTAGCCCGTTGCATCCTCAGTCCTGTTCAGGAATCTCGAAAACATATATTCTGAGCCTATGAAATGCTCGGAATTTAGTATCCGCATCTCCACAGGGTCGAATACTATGTCCAGGGTTACGAAATCCCTGTCGTACCTGTTTTTCCTGTTAAGTGCATATACCGGTATGATTAATTCTACATGAAGTATCAGGGTTGTCTGATCGAATTCCTCAAGCTTTTCAAATGCAAGTTTATTGAAGGCTATGTACCTCAGCATGGATGTCAGGTTTTTAGGCTCCAGTTTGAGTTTGGGCCAGTAATGGTACAGTATGGTCTTCCTGTAATAGCGTTTTACATAGTCCATGGGTATCCTGCCCACAATGGTTATTATTGCGGCAGTTACAATCTCGCGCCAGTATTTGCCATAATTAGTTGATATTTTATTTATAAGGTCAATGTTCATGGATGCCAGAAGGGCAACATCACCGTATTCATAGGATTTCTCTGGAAGCGTTACCTTCTTTTCTATTTCATTGTTTTCATTTACCCTGCCAAGGTATCTGCTGACCTTTATTTCCTTTTTATTAACCCTATCCCAGAGATTAACGGTTGTATAGGCATAATTTTTTCCCTTTATCTTTTTAATCTCTATACGTTCCCTGGCCATGCAAGAATATTGGTATTCCGGTTATAAATATATGTGATATCAGAATAAATTTGACCCTGTACAAACCTTATCTATGTATAATTCCCCATGAATTTCCGGTTATCCTGCCTGAATGAATGTGATTACACATATTTTTATAAAATATAAGCATTCAAAATAATGGAAGAATATGATGTTATCACAATAGGTGCAGGAGGGGCTGCATACCCGGCTGCGTTCAGATTGAAGCAATCAGGATACAGTGTGGTTATGATTGACGATAAAGGCATAATGTCAGGAAACTGCCTTTCTGAGGGGTGTGTTCCATCAAAGGCCATTATTGACACAGTACATAATTATAAGATAATGAAGGAATTTTCAAATTTTAAGCTGGACTATAAGGACATAATCAAAAGGAAGGATGAGGTACAGGAAATGCGATACAGGCTCCATGCAGATGAACTGGAAAGTGCAGGCTTAAAAATTATAAAGGGAACGGCAAGGATACTGGACAGTCACACACTTGAGGTCGACACGGCCACAGACAAATTAAAGTTGAAGTTCAGGCACCTTATTATAGGGTCCGGCGCCTATACCTATGTGCTCAACATCCCGGGTGCCGAGTTCTGTATTACAAGTGCCGATCTCTTTAAAATCGATCCGGCTGTAAAGTCGGTGCCAGAATCCATAGCCATTATAGGCGGCGGATATATAGGAGTTGAAACTGCATCCTTTATGTCGATTCTCGGTTCAAAGGTTACCGTAATAGAAAGAGAGGATCGCCTGTTACCAGATATGGATGCTGGCATTGTTGAAAAATTAACAGGAATGCTGCCTGAAATGGTAACACATCTTAACAATGAGGTTAAATCCATAGAAAAGTCCGGTGATAAGCTGAAAATTACAATTATCAATGAAAACGGGGAGAAAAATTATATTGTTTCGGATGCGGTAATGATGGCAACCGGCAGGAAACCCCTGATTCCTCAGGGTACAGAGGAATGTGGAATAGAGGTAGAAAGGAAGGGCATAAAGGCAAATTCATCAATGCAGACAAATATACCGCATATATACGCTACCGGGGATGTCAATGGATTAACACCTCTTTTTCATGCGGCGAAAAGGCAGTCCCTGGTTGCGGCTGCAAACATTATGGCAGGAGACACCCAGGTTGAACGTTTTAACAGTGATTCAGTGCCCTTTACCCTGTTTTCAATTCCAAACATGTCCTTTGTGGGCATAACCCCTGAAATCGCAAGGGAAAGGAAAATTGAGTGCAGTACGGTTACATACCATATGGCCGGTGACAGCATGGCCGAGATCCGCAATGAAACATGCGGGGAAATAACAATGCTGTTTGACCGGAATCTGAAGATAATAGGTGGATATGTGATAGGAAACGATGCCGGGGACATTATCAATGAAATAGCACTGGGAATACATAAAGGCTTGAATGCAAGGGATTTTGCAGAGATGGCACACCAGCATCCCATGACCTTTGAAGGACTTGATTCTGCGGCACGGAAGCTCTTCTGAAATTTTATTTTATTTTTTTTGTCATATTTACTATTTCCTTCCAGGAGGAATCGTAATATTTTTCATCTGTTGGAGAATAGCCCAGAGATTCATAATAACCCTCAAGGCCCCTGACAGCCTCTATGTCTATTCTTTCTATGCCAAGCTGGTATGCTATATAATGCTCTATGACTGCAAGTAAGTCATATCCAACTCCAGAACTGCCCCCTGCTGCAAAATTTCTGGCAAGCATTTCCACAACTATAGTTTTCGGATACTGGATATTTGGAACTAGCCTGAACATAACCACACCGTCAATGGTACCCCTGACTGATTCCCTTACAATAACTATATTATTGTCTCCCCGGCTCCAGTCGTAAAAGTATGATAAATGGTAATCCCTCATCTTCCTGTCACTGGACTCAAATTCCAGGTTGACATCAGACTTCCTTATCGGCCTGTAGCCCTTGGGGATCCTCACGGTTTTTGAATGGCCTATCATAACTACCGGCATAATATTCACTATATAAAATAGTCAGAGGCCCCTGATAAATTTTTCCCATCTCCCATTATGATAAAGACACTAAAGAATAATTTATTAACAACCGGTTAATACAAATACATGAACGGTTATTATAAGGGGAATATAGAGGATGTTCCTGCACAGGAGGTAAAGGTTGGCAATTCAAAGGACACATATATACAGTGGCTTATAACAGATAAACAGGAAAAATCATACGCCATGAGAAGATTTGTCATAAAGCCAGGGGGATTCATACAGCTGCACTATCATGATTATTTTGAAAGCCTGTACATAATGAAGGGAAAATGTGACGCCACGGTTAATGGTGAAAGCATGCAGCTCCAGGCCGGTGATTTTATATTCATCGATACAAAATTCGAGCATGAGCTCAGGAATCCTGGAAAGAAAGACCTGGAATTCATATGCGTTATAAATTATACTGCGAATATGGATATTACGCCAGTCTACCGTAACTGATATTTAATATTGTTATAAATATGGATTTGAATACTCCGGTGGTTATATACGGTAAATAAATACATACTTTCAATAGACGCAGGAACAACAAATTCCAAGGCAGTTATATTCGACACAGAGGGCCATGTTGTCTCAAAATATACAGTGAGAATGCAATCCAAATATCCACAGGAGGGATGGGTTGAGCAGGACCCGTATTATATACTTTCTGCTGTAAAGACATCCATATCGAAGGCGCTGAAAGGTGCAGGAATACAGCCATCAGAGATACAGTGTGCCGGAATCACCAATCAGAGAGAGACTACCATTATCTGGGACAGGAACACAGGCATACCTGTATACAATGCAATTTTATGGCAGGACAGGAGAACTGAAACTATTATGAAGGCCCTTTCAGATTACAGCATGGAAATCTCTAAAAAAACAGGGCTCAGGCTCGATCCCTATTTCAGTGCCGGCAAAATCAAATGGATACTGGATAATGTTAAAGGTGCAAGAAAAAGGGCAATGGATGGAGACCTAGTTTTTGGTACTGTTGATTCCTGGATACTTTTTAACCTTGATAGGTCACGTCAGTGCTATACAGATTATACAAATGCATCACGAACCATGCTTTTTGATATAAGGAAACTGGAATGGGATTCTGGCCTGCTGTCCATGTTCGGAATTCCTGATATTTTGCTGCCGGATGTATTTCCATCCTTGAATGAATTCGGCAGCATTTCTATAGGCAGGAATAAGGAAATTCCTGTATATTCAATTATAGGAGACCAGCAATCTGCGCTATTCGGACATTCCTCAACATCCAGTGGAATGGCTAAAATAACCTATGGGACAGGTTCCTTTGCGATGCTCAACACAGGCACTGACATTCCGCAATCAGGAGCCCTGATCAATACAGTTGCATTCGGTATCGGTGCGAGAAAGGTAAATTATGCGCTGGAGGGAAGTGTGTTCAGTGCGGGGTTCGCCCTTGACTGGGTCAAGAATCTATTGCATGTAAGGTCATTTGCAAGGTTTGAGGAAATGGCGGAAAAAGCCAGGCCACAGAATTCATTTATGGTTCCAGCATTTTCCGGTATGGGGTCTCCTTACTGGGACCCGGATGCCAGGGGGCTTATAATAGGGCTCAATGGATCTTCAGGACGAAGAGATTTCGCCAGGATGGCATACGAATCGGTTGCCTTCCAGACCGAAGACGTTTTAAGGGAGATGGAAAAAGCATCCCCCATAAAGGCGGCAAGGGTAGATGGCGGGCTGTCCATGAGCAATTTTCTCATGCAGCTTCAGGCAGACCTTTCCGGCATAAAAATAATGAAAACAGGCTCCCCTGAAATTACCGCAGCCGGAGCTGCATATATAGCAGGGATTGCAGCAGGCATCTGGGAAATAGATGACATACAGGGAATGGCAAGAATTGATAAAGAATACACCCCTGAAGATGGAAAAAAGGATGCACTGGAGAGGTACCCTCTATGGAAGGAGGCTGTAACAAGATCACTTAAATGGGCCAGGTTCTGACAAGAAACAGCAAAATATTATATAAAATTCCGGCATAGGCAAAGATGGACAGCCCGGAAGAAATTTTAAACAGATATATAGGTTTTTCAAAGGATTATATGGATGATACCAGGAACCCTACAACAGATTTTTACCATTACTGCAACGGCAAATGGCTGGAAAAAACGCCAATACCGGAGGACAGGTCAAGATATGGCGCCTTTGACATGCTTTATGAGAAGAATATGTATATACTCCGGCAGATACTGGAAGATTCTGAAAAAGAACCCGGAAGCCCCGAAGAAAAGGTGCTTGGAAACTTTTACAGGTCTGCAATGGACACAGCCCGGATAGAAGAATTAAAATTCCAGCCCATAGAGGGTTTTATGAAAAAACTGGAAATTCAGTCAAGGGATGATCTACCTGCCCTGATATCAGACCTTTCCATATACGGCGTTCAGGTTCCCTTTGATATTGGCAGTGCAGAGGATGCAAAAAATGCAGATATTTACTCGCTGTATATCTCACAGGGGGGCCTAACTCTCCCTGATAGGGACTACTACCTGAACGATTCCATGAAGCCCATCCTGGAAGCCTATGCCAGACATATAGAAACTATGTTTACATTGTACGGATACAGTAGAGAGAGGGCACGGGAATCTGCTAAAACTGTTGTAAGGCTTGAGACAGAGATGGCAAAATTCAGCAGGAGCAAGACCGATCTGAGGGATGTAGAAAAGGCATATAATCCTTTTAAAATGGATGATCTTTACAGCAAATACCCTGAAATGGGATTCAGCGCATTTTTCGGCAAAACCGGATTCAGGGCTCCTGAATATGCAATAATTGATGCGCCTGAATTTTTTGAAAAAACAAATCAGCTGTTAAAGTCGGAAAGCCTGGAAAACATAGTTGAATATTTAAAGTGGAAGATCCTGACCGGATCAGCACCCTTCCTCCATGATGCTGTGGTAAAGGAGAACTTTAATTTCTTCAGGAAAACCCTGCTGGGCCAGGAGAAGATAACACCAAGATGGAAAACAGTGGTAAGCGTAATTGATTCCTCAATCGGCGACTATCTTGGCAAGGTTTACGTGGAAAAATATTTCGGAAGGGAGGCAGTTGAAAAGATTACTGTCCTCGTGAATGATATAAAGGCAACATTCCGGGAACGGCTTGAAAAAGTACCATGGATGGGTGAGGAAACCAGAAAGCGGGCACTGCTGAAATTCTCAAAGTTCAACGCCAAAATCGGATACCCTGAGCACTTCAAGGATTACTCCTCTGTGGAAATAAAGCCAGATGATTATCTTGGAAATGTTCTGAGGTCAGGATACTATGAAACCAACAGGCAGATGCAGAGAATAGGCAGGCCTGTGGATAAGACAGAGTGGTTCATGACCCCCCCCACTGTAAATGCATATTTCAATCCCATGGGGAATGAGATAGTATTTCCGGCTGGAATCATGCAGCCACCATTTTTTGATCCAGAGATGGATGATGCTGTGAACTACGGTGGAATAGGCGGGGTCATAGCCCATGAAATAACACATGGATACGATGACCAGGGGAGCCACTTTGATGAGAATGGCAATATGGTAAACTGGTGGAGCGAGGAGGACAGAAAAAGATTTGATGAACTGGCACAGAAGGTTGTGGATCTCTACGGCTCCCAGGAAATTCTGCCTGGGCTTAATGTAAATGGAAAATTAACACTGGGTGAAAATATTGCAGACCTGGGTGCGGTTCTCATCGCATATGAAGCCCTTCAGAAAAGATTGAGAGCAGAACCGGGTAAAAATAAAAATATAGACGGTCTTTCTCCGCAGCAGAGGTTCTTTATATCCTGGGGGCAGGTCTGGAGAACACAGATAAGGGATAATGAGGCAAGGCGGCTGGCAACCATCGATCCACATTCTCCGGGATCCGTTAGGTCCCAGATTCCACCCTGGAATCATCCTGAATTCTGCAAAACATTTAACAGCGAAAAAACAGCCAGGGAAAAAATTATAATGTGGTAATTAAGCCAGTTTAATTTTTTTCAGAATGCCCATTAAATCACCTATATTCTGTATTTCATAATCCATATTTTTTGATTCTTTTTTTATGCCATGCGTTACCAGAACGGCAACCGATCCTAGCGTTTTTGCCGGGATTAGGTCATTGTCAATATCTCCAACCACAACGGTGCTTCCAGGGGATGTCCCCATTATAGACATGGCCTTCCTGTATCCCTCAGGATCCGGTTTTCCATTTGCCACATCATCCATTGTTACCAGTGCATCAACCTGTATATCCAGCCTTTCGGCCATTGCCCTCCTGGATGAAGTAACTATGGCTATTTTAAAACCTAAATTTCTTAATTCCTTGAAAGTATCTACCACATCCGGGAAAAATTTTACTTCATTAAACATCCCAGAAAAATACTTTTCCTCTGTCATTTCAATACCGGGATCACGGGCATTCATCTTCTTTATCAGCATTGATCCTGGATATCCTATCATGAGCCTTATCACCTCAGGATCACTGTCTATTCCATAATCCCTGAAAGCCATCTCCCATGCCTTTATTCTGTATGGCATTGAATTCCATATTGTTCCATCAAGATCAAAAATTATTCCCTTTGCAGTATATTTCATTATGTAAAAGTAATATCATTATAATTAATTTTATGATAAATAGCTGCCCAACTCTTAAGCGGAAAGATCCCTGAATTGGCCGGGAAAATCCACCTATAGGGAAAAATAAATTTTGAAAATAATTTTTCTCAATATGGTCTCCTGGGTACTTTATAATTGGATTTTTAAAATGTTATTACGGTATAGCCTGAATCAACATATCGCGGTATTGTATCAGAGACATCCTCAAGTTCTGTGTTCATACTCATAATTGCTTTATCCAGGTCATGTGCCCTTGAGTATCCGTTACATGCTATTGTAACTATTCCCAGATCCTTAAGCATGGAAAACAGCTTAAGAAAATCATCATCTCCAGAAGAAAATGCCTTTTCACTTGGCCCAAAGAAAACGACCTTGACATCATCTGCCTTCTTCTTCCTGAACGTATTCTTGGCAAAGTTCATGCCAACAATCATTTTATCCTTTTGATCCAGACCGGATGTTATAACAACAAGATACTTTGTTCCCATATGGCATTATTTCTGCTTTATATTAAGTTTTTATTGTAGTTTATCCACTTTCATTTATTAGGTTTTTGGCAAATATTATGCCAATCTGGAATAGTGCATATATAATAAGAATTAAGGCAGTAATACCAAAAATATAGGCAAAATATTTCACTAAAACAATACTGGATATAGACCAAACCATGGAAGAACCCACTGATAATACGCCCAGCGGGAAAACTGCACCCCACAGGCTGATAGTATATCCGGGCATAACACTATTTTTAAATTTTAACATGAATAATACTGTAAGGAAAATTGATGATGCAACACCGTACCCATAGTTCATGTAAGATAGTTTTTCCACAAATTTGAATAGAAAATCATGACCTAAGATATGCAATGATGTAAGGCCAGATACAGCAGTCAGTGAACCAATGCCTGCATAAACCATATAAAAACCATTTATTTTAGTGATCCTGAATACTTCTTTGTATAATCTTGCAGATATGGAGGTTACTGCCAGATATCCCGCATTTCCAATAATAAATAGCGAAATAACAATGAAAATTAAGTAATTGCTATATATTACATTGTTAATAATAATTCTGGAAAGCAGCACAGAAATGCTTAGAATCGCTATAAAAGGCATAAAATAAAGATATAAGCCCTTAACCCTCTCAATCCTATAAAAGTATTGTATGGTAAAAATAATCGTAGATAAAAGAGACAGAGTAAATAGTATATAGGCAGGGATGTTCATCCCAGCTATTATTAACCTTGACCCCAGTACGGCACTTCCGGCCGGAAAAGTAAACGCCCCGAGTATTGATTCTACACCAGGTTGATTTAAGGTACTCCTCTTATGTACCAATTTATAAGCAAAAATGGCTGAGAGAAAAATATATGCAGTAAGGCCTGTGTATTCCAGAAATAGAGATAGATATGATAATTTTAACAGCCTGAATGCAATGGAAGAAATCTCAATTCCCATTACAGACGAGAATGACGAGGTGGGAAAATATAAACTCTTTGAACGCATTTATTTTGTATATTGTTGATAAATTTATAATTTTGTTACAACCGATAATTTCCAATCATTATGGTACATCTATACTTTTATGGTTCTGTTTATTCCGTTTAAATAGTATTAAAAATAAAAAATTTTAATTTTCTGCTGCAGCAGTTTTTTTTGCATGGGTCTCTACTGTTCTCCTTCCCAGAACCTCATTTGACATAATCACTATGAATGCCGCTATAATGAAAGTCAGGCCCCCTATAATGAACGCATACCTGAATGCTGTATAATCAGGGAATGAGAATATCACTGTTCCAGCTGCTGTGTGGACTATATCCACAACCGTGTAAAGTGACAGGACTGTTCCTGCTATGGGGGCTCCTATGCTGCTTCCTATGTACCTGAATGTGCTGTTCATTGATGTGGCAAGCCCCATATCGCGGGCCTCAACCGAGAGTACCAGCAGGTTAATTATGGATGCATTCATTATTGCCATTCCACTGCCTATTATGACCTCATCTATAAGCGTCATGGCAAGGCCAGGAGAGGTTGAGAGAAGGAAGAAGCCAATAGCTGTTACAAAGGACCCCGCAATTGCCAGTGGCTTTATTCCTGTCCTGGAAATCAGCTTTCCCGTTACTATGGAAAATACAATCATTCCGGCTGCAAATGCAACCATGGAAATACCGGTTTCCAGTATGCTGAATCCGAATCCATAGGGTGTTGGGGTTTCAAACTTATAGGAAAGTGCCTGCATTGAGAGGTACATGCCCAGTCCGGAAACTGTTAATGCTATATTCGCAATCAGGACATTTCTTTTTGAAAGCAGCTTCATATCAAATATTGCCTCCCCGCCTTTCTGGTAGTAGTGCTTTTCATAAATGAACATCGGGATTAGTAGTATTACACCCACAATGAGTATAGACAGAAACAGCACAGAGTGCCAGCCCCATGACGATCCCTCTGACATTGCCAGAACTATTAGTGCCAAGGGTATTCCCAGTGCTGCTGCACCTACATAATCCACCTTTACATCTGGCCTCCTGTACTTTGATTCTCTGACCTTCCATATTGTAAGAATTGCCAGTGCGACTATGAAAGGTATAGCTGTATGGTATGTCATTCTCCAGCCATAGTAATCAGATATAAAAGAGCCCAGTGGCAGGCTTACTGCAAATCCAACCCCAAACATTCCACTTATAAGTGACTGTGCTTTAGGCACCATATTCCTGGGGAATTCCTCCCTGACCATGGCCATCCCCAGTGGCATTATGGTAAGCCCTATTCCCTGGACTGCCCTGGACACAACCATGAATGTGAAGTTTGGTGAGAAACCTGTTACTGAGACTGCACCTGCATAAAGGAGCATCACTATGGACATCATCTTCTTCTTTCCATATAAATCTGCCAGTTTTCCAACCACAGGGCTTAAGGCAACCCCTGTGAGAAGGTAGGTAGAAAGCACCAGGCTCACCTGGTCCACCGTTATATGAAAACCCTCTGCAATTGATGGGAGGGATGGTGTTAGCATGCCCTCAACATACATAACTGCAACTATAATCATTGCAAACAGAGCCAGAACGAATCTGGCATATTTTTTATCTACCTGCTGTTCTTCCATTTTATTACCCTTTATTCTATTGCTATTTTACATAATTAGCAATATTCATACCATAATTATAGTTGAGTATTTAATAGTTATCATAGATAACAATTTACTCATAAAGTATATTATGCGATTGACATAGCAGGGAAATAATAAAAATTTTAGAATTTCAACGCCCTGAATCTCTTTCTATAGCCGGGTGCATATCGGGCAGCGGTCATTATAGCAGCCTTCATGCTCACATAATCTGCCTTATTCTGCCCTGCTATGTCAAAGGCCGTTCCATGGTCTACGGACGTCCTCAGAAAAGGAAGCCCAATATTCATGCTAACTGTATTCTTAAAATCATAGGTTTTGGCAGCTATATGCCCCTGGTCATGGTATAGTGACAGAACAACATCATATTTTCCATTTGCTGCCTGATAGAACACAGAATCAGCCGGTATAGGCCCATAAACCTTCATGGTTTCCTTTGCCTTTTCTACTGCTGGAATGATCTCATCTATCTCCTCACGGCCAAACATACCGGATTCCCCTGCATGAGGGTTAAGTGCAGCAACTGCAATCTCAGGATCAGGAAATCCAAGAAGCTTCATGCTCTTGCATGTGTCAACTATTGCGGCATAAACGTTATCCTTTTCTACAAATTTAACGGCATCCAGCAGGGATACATGCTTTGACAGAAATGTAATCCTGAGCTTCTTTACCTCAAACAGTGTGGTGATGAATCTGGAATTGGTAAGCCCCTTGAGCATTGATGTATGGTCTATATATTCAGACCCGGCCTTTATTATTGCCTCCTTATTTATTGGTGCTGTTGCCAATGCATCTATTCTACCAGCCATGGCAAATTCCACCGCGCTCCTTATGCTGTTATATGCTATCCTTCCAGCCTGTGCTGTTACCCTTCCCTGTTCTATCCTACCATCAGTCCCTGTATTTATAAAATCGATGTTCTTGGTTCCACCCATGCTGAGTCTGCACTGCCTCAGGGTTTCCTGGAAATTTTCACGATCGCCGAATAGGATTATTTTGAAATTCCTGTTTTTAATTGAATTAATTGACTTTGCAACAATCTCAGGTCCTATTCCTGCAGGGTCACCCAGAGTAATCCCTATGTTTAGCATGCTCTGTAATTTTTCTCTAGTATAAATAATTAGGAGTTTTTTATCCAGTCCCAAAATTTTCCGCGGCGTATTCAATCATTTTTTCATATATATCGATTTCCCCAATGCTTCCGCCCTTGATGATATAGTGCAATCCATTAAATAATCCGCCACTTATTATGCCTGTGGAAATCAGTGGCATTATCTGCTCACCACTTATGAGATAATCGAATCCGGATGCATCCAGCAGGGAATATGCTGTTTCCCCGCCACTCATTATTAGTGTATCTGAAATGGAGATTTCCCTCAAGAAGTTTTTATTCTTTATTCTGTTGAAGTGCATATCTCTAAGATAATATAGAACCACAGTGTTTTTTGAAGATTTTCTATTATTTGCAATTGATTTCTGCACATACATTATCTGTTTCTCAGTTATTTCCGTCATGCTGCCAACCACTATGGAGATCATAACATCATCCTCAAATAAACTGCAATTAATGGCCCGGGGTCTACAGGAACCATATTTTCATCCATGCACTTTCTGGATATCTTACTAAGGTCATCATAGGTTCTAGAATTGAATATTTTTGCTTTATGTTTTGCTTGTGTGGGAATTGCCCGTCCTATATCTATCCTTTCATTTTGATAAAAGGTAAAACCCTCTGAAGTATACCTTCTGTATTCTGGAACTGTATCAGTAATGGCAATATTGTAGTATAATGCCATAAATTCAATAAATGTGGAAGTACTGCCACGCAGCATTGTATCTATTCGTGTGAAAATTTTATACTCTGAGAAATTTTTCTCTATAAATTTTAGTCTATCCAGTTCATCTCTGGAATTCCTTGTTTCAAGGTCAATTGATACTATCATTTCAGTGCGTTCTGATATAATTTCGATTCTATTGAAAGGTATTATGGGTATATTCATTCCAAGCATAGATGCCATGCCTGCAGCACCGCTCAGATCATCTGATATAACTATAACTTTCACATTAGTAAAATAAGGATATTATAATAATATTTTTGCCATACACCTCTTTAATTACGTTAGCTCAAAGTCTAATGTTATAATAATTATCTCTTACCGGGATAATAATGCATAATGGTGGTAAAAGATTTTTAGTTATAAGATAATTATATATAGGTATTTATAATTATATTTCAATGCGAATTAAAGATATCGGATGTAGGTTGGATACAGAATTAAAGATGATGATAAATGATACAGCTGATATTTTCAGATGGTCAAAGTTACACAATATTACAATTGGCATTTTTATCAAGCCGGATAATGACACCGGAAAATATTATTTTGAGGCTTTCATTACAAAAGCCATGTTGAATGGGCATGCTATTGAACTAATCAATTCCTACAGCCCTATTGAGACTGAAAGCTATTATTTAATATCCCGACCCATAATGAATAAAAAAATACTGGGTTTAATTAAGGAATTTTGGGATGTACCAAGTTTACAGTTCGGTGAAATGACCATAGAAGAGGGTAAAATGATTTTAAGGATTAGGTTCAATCACATGTACAAGACAAATGTATCACTTGTCTTAAATAAATATCTTCAAATTCCATACTTTATTGATGATATAAATCTTACAGAGAGCGAGGATGTCATATTCTTAATTTCCAAAAAGAATAAAAGGTCACCAGTGTCAATGATCCAGTATTCACTGCCAATTGGTGCACATAAAATTGATTACCCCACTGAAATTCTCATGAATGAGGATGCTCTTGCTGAGGTTATTGAAAATCCATACGATAAGAAGGACTTCCGTGTTGTAATTTTTCCCCCGCATGAACTGGAGGAAAAAAACGGTTTAAAATGTATATCAAGGGAGGATATGATATATCAGACCCAGAGTACAAATGAACTCCTAAACATGATAAAGGACAGAGCAAATGAGCGTGGAATTTACAGGGCAAATATAATTATTAAGTACAGAAATGGTAGACTATATTCTTCATCCATTATATCAACATACAGGCTCAATGAGTATCTTGAGATTATCTTTTCATGCAGCAGAGACCTATATGGAAAAAATATTATAGACCTGAGTGTATGTTCGGACTTTGATGCAGATTTATATAGCAATCTTTAATCAAAGAATTTTATTATTAAGGTCGCTCACTGCATAGATGCTAATTATTCATGTTTTTAAAAAAATTTATATGCCACACTTCTATTAATAGACGTTGTATAAAAAAGGTTTGGATGCTAACACACTTTCGAAAATCATTTCATCAAAATATTCTATAGATACAAAATCAATCTCAATTTTCCAGAACAAGAATATTATGGGGCAGTCTGGAATGGAATATAGGTTTGAATTTATTATTGAGTGGGATGGAGTAATGATCGCAGCTATGTCTTCTGATGAAAATACAACTGCAAACGATATAATGATATTTAATTCACAGGCCCTGGATGCAGGAATAACAAAAAAGGCAATTCTATCATACACAGAGATTGGGGATTATATAAAAAAAATGTGCAATGTATATGGAATTGACATAATAGATGTGAAACAGGAAGTTAATACACTGGTTCAGAGGGCAAAATTCGGGATAACAACACTGGATGCAAAACTATCCGGTGGCCTAAGGCCAGGATATGTTTATATGATTTGTGGCATAACCGGTGCAGGTAAAACTACTATCGCAAGCACATTCCTATCATATGGCGCAAGTATAGGCGAGAAAGGGTTAATGATTCTTACAGATACCTTTCCAGATCAGTTTCTAGATAATATCAGGACAATGAATATAGGATTTAAAGAATATTACGACAAAAAAATGATAGAGGTAATGGAAATATCTGACTCAATAAGATCAATGAAATCAGATATATCCTCTGGCAGGGAAGATTTCAGAAAATTTATTACAAAGGTTGTAACAGAACTGAAGAAAATAATTATCTCAAAAAATATAAAAAGGGTTGCAATAGACCCTATTACACTTCTATTAATTCCTGATGATGATTATATAAATTTAATGTTAAACAGCCTTGCTTTAAGTGGGGTAACAGTGATTGTCACATCAGGATTAAGAAACAGTGAACTGAGTATGTTTGGAATTGAGGAGTATTACGCTACCGGCATAATAAAGTTAAATTACACCTCAAGCAACGAAGGCATACTCAGGTCAATGAATATAGTAAAGATGCGTGGGACAGTATTTGACTCAAATCCATTTTATTTCCAGATAACCTCAGATGGTATAAAAACTGTCCAGCATGTAAACACAGTGGACAGAGACGCTTCAGACGATAATATTTTTAGAAACATCAGGTGATCAACCTGGGTAAATATACAGTAACTGTTGTAAATATTATGACAATAGTATCCATAATTTTCATTTTTATCGGAATAATGGCCTCACTTTATGCTGCCATTATATTAAAACATGGGACGTTTTTAGAATATTTCTTTACACTGTGGTTCTGGATTGCAAGCGTGTTTTTTGGGATTCAGAGTGTAACGTATTTTTTATCATTCAAGAAGAGCGAAAGTGTTTATAAGCCCAGCATCCAGTATGGATACATAAATGGGCTGAGAGACAGGGTTGCTGTGCTTGTGCCAGTTTTCAATGAAGAGCCAGAAATGGTAAGAACAAATTTAATAGCTATTTCCTCAAATGTAGGGCAGAATGCAGATGTTTATGTTCTGGATGATTCTACGACTGGAGACACAGGTTATATTGCAGAATTAAGCCAGAGGCTGGGAATGAAATATGTTCACAGGGATAACAGAAGAGGATATAAAGCAGGTGCCCTTAATGACGTTCTTAAAGATTTAAAGGAACCATATGCCTGTGTCCTGGATATAGACCAGATGCCTGCACCAGATTTTTTAAGGGAAACTACTGCACTTCTTGATAGAAATCCCAATATAGGGTTCGTACAGGTACCACAGGTTTATTCAAATGCCGACTCAAGTGTATTAGCTGAGATTGCCCAGGCACAGCAGTTTATTTTCTATGAAATACTTACAGAGGGAAAGAGTGTTAAGGGCACACTTTTTTCATGTGGGACAAATGTGGTATACAGGATGGAGGCATTAAGATCTGTCAACTTTTTTGATGAAAGCAGCATTGTTGAGGATATTGCCACAACTGTGAATATGGCAATAAATGGATGGCTGGGAATGTATTTCAACAAGAAACTGGTTTATGGCAGAGCCCCTGTAACCATGCAGGGGTATGTAAATCAGCAATGGAGATGGATGTCCGGGTCTCTCCAGCTTATGCCAAAAATACTGAAAAAAATTATTATGAGTAAAAAATTCCCATGGCGCCAAAAGGTTGACTGGTTTGCCACCACAACATGGTATACATTTGGCTGGTTTTATCTTATATTCCTGATCTCGCCTATTCTGGACATGGCAGGTATAAGAGTTTTAACCATTAATAATATTTTATATTTTTTTGCATGGTTACCATATACTATCTTAGTAATGACTACCTTTATACTTTCGCAAAAAGAGAAAGGTGCCCCCTTGCGCTTTGTATTCTATAACATGGCAGCCAATGTGCTTATATTTCCCCTAAGTATATACGCTTCCATAGATGTATTGCTAAAGAAAAAAAGGCCATTCACCACTGCAAGGACAGGTGGAAAATTGCCATGGAGCCATTTTTGGGGACAGATTACAATAATGATCCTGCTCTTAATTGCGTCAACCTATCTCCTGCTTCAGCATACGGTATATACCTATATATCGGCCTTCTGGGGATTTTTCCAGTTCACACTCCTAATTCCAATATTCTGGCTTAACAGAAATCCAAGAGAATCATCTATGGACGCACCTGCCTTCAAAAGCCACGGTAATTAACAATAATGTTTTTATATTCCGGTTATATGTTATTCAATGGAATTCTCGGAAGTGAACCTTAAGCTCTCGAAATATTTTGAGCTGAAAATCAGGCTTAGATCACTGCCTATGGCGGTGAGCGATAGCATAGGTTTTAATGCACCCTGTGCACTGGTTAGGGATGAGGACAAAATTTTCCTGTCAGTTTTCTTGCCAAAAACCTATGATTATACAAAGTTCACTCCATTCTTTCCACTTCTTGGTGTGGAAGAAAGGGAGCTTTATTTTATGGTAAAGAAAAAAATATCTGATGAAAGAGTTCTATCTTTTCTTATGAAACTGGATAATATAGACGGTCTGGCTGTTCCATATATGAAAATAGAGGGGAAGTATCTAATATTAACAGGGTATATGCTTGAAAGTTCTACAATGGCATTTTCTGACCTCATTTCTGAATATATTTCAGTAAATGGGATACTGGCAAAGATTTCCATAAAGCCTTCTATGGGTATCTTCGATTACATGAAGAGCTGGTGTGTAAATCTAAAATCCATTGTTATTAGCCTGCCTATGTCAATATTTGGGCATTATCGTCTAATAACTGCACTTAAAGATACTGGTGCCATAGCCCAATTTATAGATAATTATTCACTGGAAGGCCAGTTCCGTACCATTATTTATTCAGATAAAAATTTAGAAGGTTTTGAAAATATGCTAAAGATATCAGAGGATGAACATATATACACTACAAAGACTGACGAAGATATACTTAATCTTTTAGCAAACAAGGCAATGAAGAAAAATATTACCTGGAATTTTCTCTTCATGTACGCCGATAAAAATAAGTTTTACATGAATTTCGTATTGCCCGACTTCCGGGCAAGAGAGTACTTCAATCTCATAGTAGATACAGAAATGGATTTAAAACACCTGGATTGGGTAACCCTTGAGTATTTTGGCGATGTAGTTAATTCTGATCTTGGAAGAGCGGTGGTAAAACAGGCAAATCAGTAAAATTAAATGTTTTAAACATTACTTATGGCCACAATTTACGTCAAGGTGCTAAAATGAATTCAGATAAAAGTTACAGAATTTTTATAAATGGGCAAGAACAGATACATGGGCATTTATCTCATTTTCCATGGGCATGTTCCTTGAATCTTACATATTGGGTATGGCTTCATTGGCGACCACATGGGTTACAATTCCACCAGATTTCACTGCAATACTTCTTTCATGGTCTCCCTTCTGGCCTATAATAGGAATAGCTGTTGCCTGGCCGGTATCGGACCGTATCGGAAGAAAGGATGTGTTCTATATCACCATGGCAATGTACGGCGTGGGTGCAATTGGCATAACTCTAAGTTATTCTTTTTACCTAATATTGATATTTATTGCAATACTTCTTTTTGCATCTGGCGGGGAATTGAATACAATAATGGCGCTCTCCCAGGAAATTATGCCCAGGCAGCACAGAAGCTCCACCATGCTCCTGGAACTGAACTTCATACCCCTGGGTGGGCTTGTACTGGCAGGTGTTGCCTTCTCCACAGCCTACGGATCAATATTTTTCCAGAGGATCATGATAGCCGGAACCACTG
Organism: Thermoplasmata archaeon; assembly: GCA_021806295.1. Taxonomy (GTDB): domain Archaea; phylum Thermoplasmatota; class Thermoplasmata; order Thermoplasmatales; family Thermoplasmataceae; genus Ferroplasma. Next base: position 10,153 of record JAJZXS010000005.1, on the reverse strand, counting down.
TTATCGTCCTCATAGTACTGTTGGCATCAAGGCGTTATTTACCGGAAAGTTTCCTGTGGCTGGCAACCATGGGGCATGAGAAACAGGCATAGGTCGACGCACTCAAATATTACGGGGAGGATCGATTCTCACAGAGCATTGGGTATATTTCAAAGAAATCAGAAAAAAACGGGCTTGACAAAACAAAGCATTTCTGGCTGAAGTTCTTTGCAACCCTCACCACTGCATTCGCAGGGACAACTGGCTTCGGCCTTATAGCCTATGAGCCCAGGCCCATTATATTTCCAGATCTAACCGACCTTATACTCCTTGTATCCAGTGTAGCAGCCTTTGTGGTGGGTTTCATCGGGCTTGTTGGAGAGCGGGTAAACAGGAAGAAGATGCTTCTCTATGGAAACGTCGGTGCACTGGTTCTTACACTTATCACATATGAAACCATAGGCACCTGGTCCAAATATATTATAATGTTCTGGATGCTGGTCATTGTACTGAATGCCTTTGTCCAGCTTGGATATCTCGCAGAAGATACCGTTCCTGAAATATTATGCATTGCTATGCAAATACTTCTTGCAGTCGCTGGAATTCTCAATAACTACATGATCTGGATGGTACAGGTAATTATTCTTCATGGAATCCCAGGAGGAACTGCCACTCACGGTAAACGGGGTACCGCACAGGCATAATCCCCTGACAGAAATAGACAATGATGATAGCCTATCCCTGTTAAAGGTTACACCACAGTTAATGCATTTTGATTCCTTCCAGATTGGGTGCCTTAATTTACCACCACATACAGGACATTCTGAAGAAGTCCCCTCTGGATTTACGTATAATGTTCTATTTTTGGATTTATAATCAATAAGCTTCTGGAATAGTCTGTATGGCCATCTGTTGATATCTGTCCTGAACCTTTTGTTTTTATGATTCTTATTCTTATTACTTTTTTCATTGATGGCCTTACTGTCTTTATTATTATTCTTATATTTTTTATTCTCGTTATTACTCTTCTTATTCTTCTTTCCCTCCTTTTTTATATCTGTCAGGTCTTCGAACACAAAGGTCTTATCACTGTTATCATTGACAATTTCAGTTGTCAGTTTGGAGTTTATCCATTACAGTGTTCTTCTGCCTGTGGCCTGCCTCCATTAATTTCCTGTCCCTTTTGGCAGGATTCTTTATATGCTTCTGTATCTTTGTCCTCTTCCTTGCATAGTCCCTCTGCGTCTTTGCTATATGGGATGTGTTTATGGTATTTGTTTCAACGATTTCATTGTTCTTTATAATGGTATAATCAACAGATTTGAAGTTCAAGTCAAATCCTATTATATTATCCTCCATTACCGGCTTGTTTAAGGTTCCAACCCTGAATGTAATGCATACCTTACTGTCTGTCAACAATACCTCTGATAATTTATATTTAGAATATTCGCTGAACTTCTTATTTTTATCAACAATGCCAATGTATTCATACTCATGGGGCTTTAAAGTTATTCTTAATCTATTATTCTCTATTTTTATTAATTCAGAGTCTATCCTCATTGCCAGCCTTTCTGCTTTGATAATCCTTAATTCCCCATTATTGTTCTTCTTATAGGATCTTAATATTGCTATTGCATTCCTGCATGCAGGATTGATATGGTGCTTTGCATAAATGATATTATTATCATAATAATTCTTTAATGACCTTCTTAATATAATAGGTGATGGCAGTTTATTATTGTTAGATTTTGCCATGGCATATGCATTTATTATCGCCCTGTTTATTAAATCCCTCATATCGGTTAGATATTGTATGATGTTATTACCTGGACTATAGCTGAATACTATGGTTCTTTTCTCATCAGTGGATTTCCATGGATGGGTCATTCCCTTACAGCCTCCAATATGTTCTTCATCTTATGCGACCTGAGACCATAAAGCCTTGCTGAAAATGAGGTTATTATGGATATCAAATCTCTGGTGAGTTCCTCATTGGCTGATAATATTTCTTCCCCATCTGTTTCTATTATTTTTGTATTATGCATCTTGCATATACTCTCTATTAAATCAAATCCAAACCTTGCCAGCCTGTCCCTATGGGTAATATAAATATTGTTTACTTTATTGTCCTCGATCATATTCAATAATTCAATGAATCCTTTTCTGTTGAACTTCAATTCGGATTTAATGTCGCTGAATACCTGTGCATCGGGATATAATGATTTCAATCTATTTATTTGGTTATATAAATCATTCTTCTGGTCACTGGATGATACCCTGGCATATATTGCATCTATCCTGTTGTTTTTTATTCCTAATATCCTGTTGATTTCCTCCTCAGGAACCCTTCTGAAGTTGTTTGACAACCTTATGCAGTGTATTTTTCCCTCACGGTCCCACCTTCTCAGTGTGGTTGCATCTATCTGCAGTATATCGCATGCCTCCCTGATTGTGTATATCCTACCCATATATATTGCATAATAATAAATAACTATATATAAGTGTTTACATTAACAGTTTAAACCCTGAAATCTGAAGTATGGGCGACAAAATCAAGGGGGGCCCTCACAGCGCTTGTGCGTTTTCTGGGCACCGGCCTTTATATTCCAACAATATATATTACATATACATACAGCCTGAACCAGTATATGCTTTTCAACATATTTGTCTGGGTCATAGGATCTGCAGGGGCTATAACATGGTACATACTTGGAAAGGAAACCGGAAAGGAGACCCCTGTGGAAAACGCAGACTGGTAGGTATTTCTTTGATTATGCCTTTCAATATATTTTAAGATTTTAGGTAAACAGAAAGCAACGCAAGCAAATATTATATTGTATATATTTATTGTATATTGATAATATGGATATAAAGGTGGGAATAATCGGCGGAATGGGCCCCAAGGCAACAAACCAGTTTCTTGACAGGTTGACAGAACTAACTGATGGTGATAAGGATCAGGACCATGTCAGGTATATCCTTTATAATGATCCTGAAATTCCAAACAGGATTGATGCATACTTTAATAATGGTGAAAGCCCGGTTGACTCAATTAATCGTGGCATTGATTTCATGGAAAAAAATGGAATACAGACAGTTGGAATACCATGCAATACTGTCCACATCTGGTTTGACCAGTTCCACAGGAAAATAAATGTCCTTAACATGATCGACCTAACAGTTGGTGCTGTTCTAGAATCAGGCTATAAGAGGCCGGGAATACTTGCAACAACAGCGACCATAGAATCAGGGCTTTACATTAGAAACCTGCAAAAGGCTGGAATAAATCCTGTCATTCCGGAGGACGAGAATTCTGTGATGAGGGCAGTTCAGCATGTGAAGCTGGGTAATATTCCGGATGGAAAAGCAGTGCTTTTGCCAGTTATAAGGGAACTTGAAAATAGGGGTGTTGATTCCCTCATCCTGGCCTGCACCGAGATACCTGTCATACTCGACAGCAATGATACTATACTCCCTCTTATTGATTCTGACAGGCTGCTAGCAGAAAGATTAATTATAGCAGCCGGTAAAAGAGTTAAAAATAGGAATTAATCCGGCAAAGTTTTTTTAACTATAAGAAAATATTAAATTATGTTGAAAGAATTTCCACAGAAAGGGATTGATTCACAAAAAATACATGATATTCTTGACTCCTATGGGGAAAGTGATATCAAAAATAGCAGGGGAAGATTATTTACATATTTTTATGATCCTGGCATAAAAGAACTGGAAAACTTTCAGGACATATTCCTGAAATTTTCGAACAGAAACGGAATGGACTATCATGCCTTTCCCAGTACACTGAAACTGGAAAATGACGTGGTGGCAATGATGGGTTCCCTGCTCCACGGAGATGATAATGTCTCAGGAACCTTTACAACAGGGGGAACAGAGAGCATTATACTGGCAATGAAGGCAGCAAGGGATACTTTTTTGGAAAAGCATACAGGCATTCCCGAGGTGATACTTCCGGTAACGGCTCATCCATCATTCAGCAAGGCTGCAGAATACCTCGGCCTGAAGGAAATACGGGTAAATGTAGATGAGAATTACCTGGCAGATGTTGATGCCATGGAAAGCAAGATAAATGATAATACCGCCATGATAGTTGGATCTGCACCATCATTTCCATACGGGACAATAGATCCAATAAAAAAACTTTCTGATCTGGCACTCCAGCATAATTTATGGCTTCATGTTGATGCATGTGTTGGTGGCATGATACTTCCATTCCTGAAGGAGAACGGAAGGAATATTCCAGATTATGATTTTAGGCTGCCCGGTGTAATTTCCATGTCAGTTGACCTCCATAAATATGGATTTACCCCCAAGGGTTCATCAGTGGTAATGTACAGAAACGACTCATACCGGCGCCACCAGATATATGTTAATGCACGGTGGCCCGGATACCCGATGTCCAATGCGGGCATGCAGGCCACAAAATCAGCCGGGCCGCTGGCAGGAACCTGGGCAATACTCAATTATCTGGGATTTGACGGATATACCAGGCTGGCAAAAAAAACACTGGATGCATATGAAACCATAAGCACTGGAATAGAGGAAATCGGATACAGGATAACAGGAAAGCCAGATGCAACAATATTTGCCTTCCAGGATGATAACAACAGCATATTCCAGACAGGGGTAAGGATGATAGATCATGGGTGGTACCCGCAGGTGCAGCCATCAAACAAAAACCTCGGGCTTCCCTCAACAATACACCTGAATATATGCCCGGTTCACGTGGACGTTGCAGATGAGTTCCTTGAAGACCTAAGGGCAATTCACAATAAGGTTGGTTCAGAGGATGAGACCAGGGACATGGCCATCAGCTCAAAGGAAAAGACAGCAGATTATCTGGCCAGCATGGTCCGCAGCAATCCGGATAAAAAAACCCTGTTTTTCCACATGCTTTACCAGTTAAGCCCCGAGAAAGGTGAGCAAATATTCAGAGAAATTACGGACATGGATTTCCATGCCTCCCATAATTAATATTTATAAAGATCAGATGAGAGGTATTTTAATCCGGAATCTGGCAGCACTGTAACCACAATAGAACCCCTGCCCATTGTATCATCCAGTTTCATTGCTGCGGCTACATTAGCTCCCCCTGAATAACCGGTAAATATGCCCTCTGTAGCAGCCATGTGCCTTGCAGCAAACATGGCCTCCTCATCTGAAACACTGAGATAGCCATCAACTAGGGATTCATCCCAGTACGGTGGTTTTATGGCATGCCCGCCACCCTGTATTTTGTGCCTGGTGGTTATAACCGGCTTGCCTGCCAGGAACTGTGCAGATTCAGGTTCAACTGGATAGCATTTAATATCACTCCTAAATTTTTTTAATGCACTGGATATTCCAACAAAAGTTCCCCCTGTGCCAACATATGCTACAAAAGCATCTATGTTTCCGTCTGTCTGGCTGATAATTTCATTCCCGGTTGTATATTCATGCACAAGATAATTTACAGGATTTATATACTGATTAGGCCTGTATGCATGTAGCTTTTCAGTGAGCTCCTCGGTTTTCTTTTCAACCGCTTCATTATCCTTCCTTGATACAGTATTGGGCTCCTCGCCAGGCTGTTGCGGCACTATCACAACCTCGGCCCCCAGGGCTTTTAACATCTGTGATTTCTCAACTGTGTTACCGGCAGACATCACTGCCATAAACCGGTAGCCTTTTACGGCACATGCTATGGCCAAACCGGTACCGGTATTGCCGGAGGTCTTGGCTATTACATAATCTCCTCTCTTGATTATGCCCTTCCGCTCTGCATCCTCTATCATTCCTATTGCTATTCTATCCTTGATACTGAAACTGGGATTGTAATACTCCAGTTTCACATAAATTTCTATGTTTTTGCAGCTTGTCCTGTTTAATTTCACCATGGGTGTATTGCCAATCGCACTCAGGATGCTTGCCTTCACATCATACATGTAAATCAATATTTCTATGCAGAATTAGTATTTAATAACTTTCTAAATTTAATATCAGGTAATAGCTTATATTTATAGTTCTGAAATTCCTCAAGCAACCACTATGCAAAGATATATAGAATTCTCCCTTTCATTTATTATTTCTGTATAATACACTAATACTAAAAACAGTAAATCTTAATTTATCAAATATGCTAATATATACATGTAACAATAATATAATTTTATAAATTATTATCATTTAATTTTTGTATGTATAAAGATTTATTTTTTTTGATACATACTTATATTTAATTTTTACAGTTAAGAATAATAATGTTTAAATATATGTTAATAATAGAAAAACATGAATATGTTACATACCAGACCAAGGTTAATGAAAAATGCTTTGGGGTTCTGGGCTATTGTAGGACAAACCATAGCTTTCACTGCTCCTCTGGCGTCTATAGTCACATCTCTAACAGGAGCTGCATTCTACGCAAAAGGAGCATTACCTCTTGCAATTCTAATATCGGTAATAAGTGGAATTATATGGGTTAATACACCGTACCAGTATTCATCTAAAGTGGCAAGTGCCGGTGGATTTTATACATTTACCAGAATGGCCATTGGGCGAAAATATGGGATGTTTGATGGGCTGATTTACCTTTTATTTGAATACACAATTCTTGCAAATACTACACTGTTCTTTGCCGGAGTCTTGATACCTAGTATATTTTCAACCTATTTCGGTATAACTTTACCCAAATATTTTTGGATTCCGGTACTGATAGTTTTTGTAATAATTTTTACCATGCTTCCATATTTCGGTGTGAAACCCTCAGTTAAATATTCCCTTTTCGGGGCACTTCTGGAGATAACCTTTATACTGATTCTCGGAGTTTCTATAATCCTTCTCTCCGGGCCAAGGAATACGGCTGCTGTGTTCCTGCCCAATCTTTCTGGCGGCATTTCCCCACTTTTTGAGGGAATAGTACTTGGGACATTCCTCATGACCGGAGCCTCCGGCGCAGTATATTTAGGGGAGGAAACAAAGATGCCCAGAAAAAACATAAAAAAAGCACTGATTCTAAGTTTTGTTATTACGGGTGGCTTATTCCTGATGATCTCCTATGCATTTACAATTGGATGGGGGCCTACAAAAATGGGGGACTTCGCAACTAAACTTGTCCCGGGTCTGATACTGGCAAATGAATACCTGGGCTTTCCAGTGCTTCTTATTATGATAGCCCTGCTCTTTAACAGTATATTCGTTTCTATGGTATCACCACTCAATGTTCTTGGGAGGATAGGATATTCATTATCTGAGGACCATGTAATTGCGAAATGGTTTTCAAAGATACATCCCAAATACAAAACTCCATCAAATACTATCCTCTTCATGGGTTTCAGCAGCATTATAGCCAGCATTATAGCAGGAGTGATACTTGGCCCATTTTATGGATATATATTCCTCATTACCATAGCAAGCCTTGCACTGTTTTTCGGCCACATAATGAGTGATTTTGCACTTCCATTCTTTTTCAGGGCAATGCACGAATTCAAATATACATGGCATCTCATACTCCCCTCGATCTCCCTTATTATACTTGTTTTTGGTATATATTATAGCATATACCCACCTTCATTTCCGTATATTCAGGCCACTGTAACCATGGTAATACTGATGGCCGTAATGGCTATTTTTATAGTTACCAGAAGAAATGTAATAAAAACTGTAACTGCTACGGGAAAATAGAGAATTAATGTAATAAACCCATATTTTTTAAAATAACATATCCGGCAGCAACATCTTCCAGCCCGATCCCCATGGATTTAAAAATTGTTTTATTACCTGAATATTTCTCCTTGTTTATTACATAATCCTTGAGTTCAATAATCTTACTTTTGTTCTCCATTCCCATAATCTCAGAGGATTCCTTCAATGCCTGACCATGGTTTTCCACTATCACAATGTCTGATTTATCAAGCACGTCAGGTGCAGCTTCCCTCCTTATGGGGAAGTTGGACCCAGCCAGATTTATGTGGTACTCATCTGGCAGCTGGGAATAGTTGAATATTGGTGTATTGCTGTTTGTTATGGTTGTAATGACATCGGACTCTTTTAGAACTTCAAGATTTTCAGCCTGCTGAATTCCGAATCTATCTGCAAACTTCTTTGAATGTTCCGGATTCCTGGAATATACAAATGCATTGTCCAGATTAAACATCTCCTTCATCCCAAGGAACTGTGACTCTGCCTGGAATCCCGATCCAATGAGGGTAAAATTTATTGATTTCTTTTTTACGATTTCTGAAGTAGCCATAGCTGTCAGTGCGCCTGTTCGTATCTGCCCCAGAGCATTCGCCTCAATTAGGTAAAGGTCTTCAGGCCTTTCTGTATTGAATATTAATACTGTAAAATGAATTCCCTTAGGCCCTGAATAATATGTTTTCAGCCCTGCAAGGTGCCTTTCAGCGTAATAACCTGGCATGGTATTCAACATATTTTTATCCACAATTATGCGATCCCTGGGATGTGTATCAGAAAGGCCTTTGCCATATGACATGAATGCCTTTCTCAGTTCCTCGATGCATTCTTTCATATTTAAACTGGATTGTACATCATCCTCACTAACATATGTTATCATGATAAAATCATTGTTCTAACCGTTATAATGCTTTTGGTGTTGTCATAATAAAAAGAAATAACTTTTGTTAGAGAATTTGGATAACAAAGGATTTATAATATTATTAAATAATATTATATGGTATTTAGGGCTGTATTTATAAGGCCCAGCAACCGTACAGGGTCTGCCTATTTGAGTAAGTGGGGTTTTTTGCCTGCCCCGCTTGGGCTTCTGGCTCTTGCTGGTGAAATTAAGAGAATAAAAGATAGCCAGGTAAAAATAATTGATATGGAGGCAGACGATATATCCCTTGATGATGCTATAAAGATGACTGTTGAATACAAGCCTGACCTTGTCGGCATCACACTTCATGCCACTGCTGCCCATAACAATGCAGGTTATATTGCACGTTGGATAAAAAAACTTAAACCTGATACAGTGCTGGTAGCAGGGGGGCATCATGCAACATTCCTGCCGGAGGAACTGATTAATGCCGGTTTTGATATCTCTGTTCTGGGAGAGGGCGATGAAACAATATACGATATTGCAAATTCAATTATTGATGGCACCGGCTTTGATGGGATAAATGGCATAGTTTACAGATCTGGTTCCGGTATTAAAAGGACAAACCCCAGAAAACTTATAGCAGATCTGGATACACTTCCCTTTCCACCACTGGAACTTCTTGACCCTTCAAAGTATACATTTAAAGTTTTCGGTAAAGAAGACCGTGTGATGTGCCTGGAGACATCCAGGGGATGCCCCTATGGCTGTGATTTCTGCTCCGTTACACCGACATGGGGCAATACATGGAGAAACAAATCCAATGAAAGGATTGTACAGGAAATGGAGCGTGCCCGTGACGCAGGCTATAACTGGATATTCTTTACTGATGACATATTTATAGTTGAACCAAATGTAAAACACAGAAACGAACTTTTTGACATGATCATAGAGAAAAAACTCAATACATCATGGATAGTACAGATGAGGGTCGATGTAACATCCCGGCATCCAGATTTAATTGAAAAGGCAGCAGAGGCCGGAATGAGCATATCTTTCCTGGGTGTTGAATCTGGAAGCCCTGAAATCCTGAAAAAAATGCACAAGGGAGAATTTACCCCACAATCGGTAAGTGCTGTAAAGGTGCTTTCCGCAAATGGAATAGTTGTAATAGTCGGAATGATGGTCGGGGCACCATATGAACGGTACAGGGACCTGAGAACAACAGTTAAATTCTCCAGGGAGCTGGCGCGGGCAGGAGCCGATGCACTGCAATTCTCAATTTACACACCGCTTCCAGGAACAAGGATATTTGATGAAGCTCTGGACAGTAAATCCCTGTTTACTCTGGACTGGGATAGGTACGATGTTCTAACACCTGTTATGAAGACCAGGGTAGGCCCGGTTTTAGACCAGATAGTGCAGTTCTATGCATCGTACTCATTTTATATTTATAAGTTCATGCGTGGCAAGCTTCTGGGCCTGAAATTATCGGGGAAAAAGAAAAAGTTAATCGATACAGGAACAAAATTCATTATCGAGATGATGCCCGACTACCTTAAGAGCATTGCAGCCTTTCCAAAGCATTTGCTGGAGACATATGATATGTACTGGAAGGCA
>JAJZXS010000034.1 GCA_021806295.1 Thermoplasmata archaeon | reverse complement strand
CATGCACATTCTGCAAGGCATTACTGCGCAACGGCTCTATTGCGGGCTGGCGTGGATATCAGGAGGGTTCAAACCTATCTAGGGCACCGTTCCTTAAAGTCTACCCAGAGGTACACGCATTTATCTAATTCGGAGGTGGCAAAAGACGTGAAAATAAAGCTTGAGGAACTTTTTCGGGAAAAGAAAGGTTTGAATGAAAAGGTTCAAAAAGAGTCCGAACCTGCACATATACTTAATGGGGCTGGCCGGGTTTGAACCGACGACCACCTGGTTATGAGCCAGGCGCTCTACCTAGCTGAGCTACAACCCCTTGCGCCGTCAGTCGGGCTTGAACCGACGACCGCTCGGTTAACAGCCGAGTGCTCTACCAACTGAGCTATGGCGGCTTAGTACGGTTATTGCATTTTTGCTTTTAATATTTTGCCTAAACGCAATATCATTAGCAGCAACAAGCGCATCTTATGCAATACAAATTAAGATAAATATTTTATGATTTTAAGACCATGATTATTGCGTTATTTCAATATTTTCTCCTAAAGGATTTTCTCCAATGCTGAATATTTCCAGCCTTATTCTATACTTCTCCGGAATAAGTGAATGCGCATCAAGTGCCCGGTATGCCAGCCTTGAAAAGAAAATACCATCATTGGGGCCACAGCCAGCTGGATTCAGGTAAAGCCTCACAGTCATGCCATCAAGATCCTTCAAATCATCAGTATTGAGATAGTCTTCAGTACCTACGATCTTCAGTATACGGCCTTCCATTTCAATTTCATGTTCAAGTCCCAGTTTTCCTGAAAATTGAAGGGACTTAGCCGGAAGGTAATAATTTGAGGCATCAGGATTAACAGGTTTTACAAGTTTTTCGTTTTTCAGTAATGAATCGACTATAGCAACCATGATGTTCAATAGAACTAAGGCTTATAAATATTTTATAATTTTACTGTTGGTTATTCTCCAGCAGGTTATCCCGCCAGAATCTATCATTGAATCTATCATCACATAACCAGATATTTGATTCGTCTTCAGGTGATCTGGTAGAACGGCCAGCCGCCTGTTTTATCTTTATGAGGGCAAATTCAAAGTAAAGCAAATTATACGCATTTCTTTTGAGTGTTTTTTCAAGATATTTTATCTTATCCCTTCTGTAGTCATCAAGTGGTATCAGCGGGAGTCCGGCTATAATTACGTCACTGATCAGGCTCTTTCCATTGCTTACAAGCTGTATTCCCTCCAGAAGTCTGCCTCCATGAACAGAGAATATGATAATTTTCTCCTCAGTAGCCCTTTTTTCTATATACGAATATGAAATTTTCTTGCTTTCAAATATGCTTTTTGACCGCATGCTGTCAGGAAGGAAATTTGCCAGGCCCGGAACTTTTGTGTAGGCATCACCGAAAATTATTTTATAGGATGGGACAGCTACAAGCACGCTCTTTTCTGATTCAGAATATTTTTTTATTACAAACTGCATGTATTTTTTTAGCATCAATGCCCATTCCTCTACGTTATCACGGTAACGGCCGAGGGTTGTGTATCCTTCAACTATCCGGTAGTTCTTTACACCCCCTGCGTTGCTGAAGATGCTGTCAACTTTCAGGTACAGCACGTCTTCCATATTCCATACCTTTGATATATGATCCACGGATGGAAGTGTGCCGGACATGAATATAACCGGGCTCGGCTTTAAAAATGAGAGATATCCAGAGGTATCATAATACATGATCTTCAGCTTGAGCTCCTTTTTCTCAATGCTATTTACCGTGGAATATATGGCACCGTTCTCCATCCTCTGGTAATCATAAAGGAAATTATAGACAGTCTCAAGATAATTCCTGCTTCTCTTTTTCAATGGCCTGTTTTCGTTTTTCTTTTCAAATTCATCACTGAATGTTTTCAAAGGTTCCAGATCTGATATCCTGGACCTGAAATCATTTGAAAATTTAAACGATTTTAGGTTTTCTGTCCCGCGGGTTGAGCTCATGTTAGAAAGCAGTTCTTCCAGTATCAGGTTAGCCTGTACCCTCTCATATGAATTATAGCTTTCTATGGGGAAGTCCTTTACAAGGAGGTCTATCGCCTTTTCAACTGTTTTTATCTGCAGGGTTCTACCAAAATTTTCAATCACGGAATCCAGATTATGGGCCTCGTCAAAAATTATATAATAATCATCAAGGTGGATCATTTCTTCCCCCTCAGTGCCCTGAAATACGTTGAAACGTATGGATGGATTCAGCAGGTAATTATATGTCATGGCAATAATCTGGGCGTCCACCATGCTGGCCCGTACAGAGTAATACGGACAGTAAGATTTCATATTCTCCTTCTTTATGGCAACAAGGTTTCCCTTTGTATCCCTTCCCAGAGCCTTTGAATCAATATCCTGCCTTATTAGCTCTGTTGAATCCTCTTCCATATTTGCCAGAAAATCCTCAGGGCTCCTAATGGACTTTAGCTCCAGCTTAACAGTTTTATCCTTGAGCGGGCACCCCTTGCATACATTCTTCTGACCATCCTCCTCCGAGTCATACCAGCGTTCCTTTAACGGACATAATTTATTCTTTCCGAACATATACAGTGTCGGGATATTGAAATATTTTTCATTATCCTCATAAAGCCTTGTAAATTCATTATGGGTCCTTGTCAGATAAATAAGTTTTTTTCCGGTAAGAAATGCCAAATAGAGTATGAAACTTGTTTTTCCTGACCCTGTTGGCGCTTCAACTGCAATTTTATTTTTTTCCTCAAGGTTTTCGGATACTGTGCTGATTAATGCATCCTGCCATTCCCTGGGGGCAAATTTTTCCATCATGTTATATTGATAAATTGTATAATTATGTATTCATTTGATTTTTATTTTATAATTGCCATATGTACGGACACCCCGTGTTAACAGGAAAATTCCTGAGAAACGTACATCCTACTTAGGTTATCAATCCAGTTTTATAAGCATTCAAACAGTAAAATAAATATATACATAAAACATAAAGAATTTCAAAGTGGTTGCACGGACAATAGATGGTTTATAGGTTATGTTTTTTCAAATCTTGCAGCAGGGCTTACCACGCCACTGATCCCATTATTCATAGTATTTTACCTGAAGAGCAATGTAGAATATGTCGGAATTGTCTCTGCAATATCATCGCTGGCCTCAGTTCCTGCGCTTATACTGTGGGGAAACCTATCAGATAAGGTCAAAAGAAGAAAAATCTTTATTGTAATAGGATTCATGGGATCGTCCCTTTCACTGTTGCTGGTCCTTTTTGTGCATAATATGCCATCCTATATATCCATGCTCATAATGTTTCAGATTCTGGCAATGGCCAGTGTCCCTGTTTCAACACTGCTAATCCTTGAAAATTCTGAGCAATCAGCTTGGCCAAAGGTTATGGGAAAATTCAACAGCTACAGTGCCGTGGGAACAGTAATAGGGCTGGGAGTGGGTGTTGTTATCCTGGCACTTTTCAGCGGAATAGGTGATATGCTGATACCATATCTTTATGTTATTGCCGCCTGGTTTTACCTGATTGCCGGTGTTATCTCCATAATAGTGCTGAAAGAACCAAAGCAGGAAATAAAGAGGGAGAAAATAGGCTACCTGTTTGCCCTCCATGTAATAGAAAGGGTACGTTATTTTCCAACCCATCTTGTCCATATACCTGGAAAGGAAAACAAAATAAAAATACCGGACCACCTGAAACTATATTTAATTACCACGCTCATTTTAATGATGGGATTTCAGTTATTCTTCATTCCATACCCGGTGTTTGTTATCAAAAAAATGAATGCTAGCGATAATGACATATATATTATGTATCTGCTAAACAGCCTTTTCTCTGCAGCAACATTCATACCAGCAGGCAAATATATTAATTATATAGGTTCAAATAGAATGCTTTCTATTTCCACATCCATAAGGGTTATACTGTTTCTTTCAATGGGGATATTGTCATTTTTTGTATTTGATACAGTGGGATATCTTCTGTTTTTTATATTAATGTACGGTATCTTCGGAGGCATATGGAGCTTCATAGGAATCAGCGAGGTAACCAGCATTTCAAATATGGCGACATCTACAATCAGGGGAAAGGTTATAGGATATTACAACTCACTCAATGGTGTTGGCCAGATAATTGGTGCAGGGCTTTCAGGTTTTATCGCATATGGTATAAGCTATTCATTTGATTTTATACTTGCTGCTATTATTGTACTGGCAGGGTTAATGATTATTGTTTATTCCAAACCCCCAGATATACAGTATTCACAGAAAAAAACTTTAAAGGTTCAGTCCTGAATTCTCTTTATGAATAGATGAAAAAGATTTCTGAAACCGTCATTCCATGTCTTTAACTTGGGTTTGCTTATCCTTATTCCGTATTTAATCGGTACTTCTATAAGTTTTCCGATCCTGACCGCGTCTATTTTTATATCCTCAGAAAATGACATCCCATAGCTTAGATTTCCCATCTTCCTGTAAAATTCCCTATAAAAAATCCACATTCCGCTCTGGGAATCGTTGAGATTTATCTTGAATAGAAGCCTCATTGTAAAATTAAGTACGCTGTTTCCAATATAATGTAGAGATGTGTAATTATGCTGGGTTCTGAGTGTCATGCGATCACAGGATATAAAGTCCACAGAATCCATCTGAATTATATCCAGCAGGGGCCTGACTATATCTGTAGGATATGTGTTGTCACCATCCATGCATACTATAAGATCACCGGTTGCGTGTTCCAGACCAGTCTTATATGCCCTTCCATATCCTTTCCTGCCCTCATTTATTACAATGGCACCCCGGGCAGCTGCTATCTCCTTTGTCCTGTCAGTGGAATCGGTATCCACCACAATTATTTCTATTCCATTTACAGCCTGCTTCAGGCCATCTATCACTGTTCCTATTGTGCCCTCTTCATTTATTGTGGGAATAACCGCGGTGACATTCATTCATGGTTAATGGCACTACATATTAATTATTTTTTAGTATCTAAGTTTACTATTAAACATATTTTTGTATGTTTTCCACTCATGCCTAACTATACTGTCTATATTTACATGATCTTTAATTGCATTTTCCACAAAATGTACTGTCCTGGGATCTGAGGGATAACCGGATCCAAAATCCCCGAATTTATCATGCAGTTTTTCTATTTCACTGTCCCTTATGACCTTTGCCACTATGGATGCTGCAGAAACCTGCGGGTAGATGTCGTCTGCATGGTGCCTGCATATTATTTCCCTTCCTGAGGCCGATTGTAATTTTGATTCCAGCCTGGATTCATCAACATCGAAGCTGTCAACATATATAACCGAGTCTGCAGGCAACAGGGATATGAGCTGTAGGGCGTAATGCTCCTCCATGACATTTAATTTTTTGTCCCTGACATAACTGTCAATTTCAGCCGGGCTGATTATTATATGATTCTGCATGAATCCGGAAAGTTCTTTATAAATGGATTCCCGCCTTTTCGGGCTCAATTTTTTTGAATCGGCAACTCCAATATGCTTTAAATCACTGCTGTTACCACATACCACTGCCATTACCATGGGGCCTATCAGTGGACCCCTACCAGCTTCATCTATTCCACATTTCGCCATTTTTATGGCATACGTACTGCAATTAAAATTGTTTGTATATTTTTAACTTAAAAAGATGAGAACTCTGACTTGCAGTTGATCAAGTTTTGGGAATTCGCCTCATAAGCAGATGAAATCTGATAGCACCATATGTTTAATTATAAAATTTGAATGCCCTACCCCGGAGGATAAACTAAATGAACAGATATTCGCTAAAAGATGGTGAAATAGAGATTACGAACCAATTCCCAGATGGCCATATGGATGAGTTTCTCCGGGGCGCCAACGACAGTGAGATGGGTTTCCGCCTGATGGCACATAGCTTTCCTTATCCATACACTGAGGAGGATGCGCTTGCGTTTATCAATAAGAACCGTGAATCAGGGAATGAACTGTTTGAGATCGATTTCTATATTATGTACATGAACAGGCTGGCAGGTGTTATTGGACTGTCTGACATAGATTACGAAAATTCACGGGCACATATAGGATACTGGGTAGCAGTAGATTACAGGAATAAAGGCGTGGGCAGGAAGGCACTGGGGCTTGCAATACAGTTCTCAAGGGAAAAACTAAAATTAAACAGCCTCTACACAACAGTATTGACATTGAACATCCCGTCAATAATTATACTCACAGATAATGGGTTCACAATGGATGGCATCTCCAGATACCGTTTCAGATATGAAAATAAATTTTATTCTGCCTTTATTTTTTCTTTATTGCTTTAATATTTAGTAGTTATAATAAATTCACAAAAAACCCTGTTATTACTAATGATCTGAACGATGTTCATTTAAATATTATTCTATTTATGGCAATATTTATAAACAATAATTCTATAAGTCCTTTCATATGACGAAATACGTTTTAGTTTCGGACTCTACCTTGAGTTACGACTACAGAAATTTCCCGCTGCTGGATTTTTTACCATGCGCTCCGGGAAGCAAGGTACCCGGAAGAGTATACAGATTCTTAAGAGGGCCATCCCCTGAGGCATTGCCGAATGGAGAGGCGAAAAATGCCCCATATGCCATAAGGAAAATAGAGGCGGGGCTTTTAAGGGACAATCCAAAGAAGGATGTTGCAGTTGCCCATATGGACTATCTTTCAAATTTTATCACAGATGATACTGAAATCATAGGAGTATCCACAATGGATCCCCTTGGTATCGGTCCGACAACCATGTCATACGCCGCATTATTCGGAGGAGAGCTTGATTCATGGGTAAGGCGTGAATGGGATATACTCATGGAGAGAATCAACCAGATAAGAAAGGGAAAAAAGGCCAAACTGGTAATAGGTGGCCCCGGTGTCTGGGAATTTACGGTCCTCAGGGATGAAATTGATAAATACCACTTTGATTATGTGGTTTCCGGAGAGATGGACGATATAATATCAGATCTTTTCCGTGGAATAGAACATGATGATATTGATAAAAATATGTTCACAAGGGGATACATGACATACGATGACCATTTCAGAAGGGTCGTCAAGAACGATGACCTCTTTGTTGGAAGGGGTACCGGCATAAGGGCATATCCTGCGCTTGAGGATATACCTGAAATTGTCAACCCTGCATCAAAGGGAATGGTTGAAGTTATGAGAGGTTGCGGTGTTGGATGCGATTTCTGTGAGGTTACACTGAGACCCCTGAGGTATTACTCCCTGGACAGGATAAAGAGAGAAATAGAAGTAAACGTAAAAGGTGGAAATGACCATGCATGGCTGCATTCCGATGAAATATTTGAATACAAGCATGAAAAGATGTTCACACCGAACCAGGATGAAATGGTCAACCTGATGAAAACTGTTATGTCAATAAAGGGGGTAACAGGATCGAATCCCACACATGGAAGGATATCCATACCTGCTGCATTCCCTGAACTTATAAAGAAGCTGAGTGAAATACTGAAGGCAGGGCCGGACAACTGGATAGGAATACAGACGGGAGTCGAAACCGGAAGTGACTCACTTGCATTAAAGCACATGCCCAATAAAACAATGCCCCTGAGAATCGGTGCAGACGGGTCTTTCCGTGATATAGTATGGGAAGGAGTTTATAATGAAACAAAATATTACTGGAGATCAGCCTTTACAATACAGGTTGGGCAGCAGGAGGAAACCGATGAAGATAACTGGGACTCCATAGCAATGATTAACCAGCTCAGCCATTCCTATGTTGACGGGAGACCATTTGAATTCACTGTTACACCGCTGGTAAATGTACCTCTTGGCAGGATAAAATCTAGAAGCCTGAACTCTATGCTTAACCCGACACAGCTCGGTGTTTATTATGCGTCCTACAGGCACCTTGCAAAAATGGCAACCAGAGATGGATTCCGTGATACACATGGCAATATATTTGCCCGTGCAGGCACCGGGACAATACTCAGCGTTGGCGGTGAAATAATGCTCAAGGTAGTCGAAAAAATCGCCAAAAAGAACGGTGTTGACATAGATAAAGTAAAGAAATGGGGAATAGAAAATTCAAAAGAGATTTCCTCATTGAGTATGCTCTCGAGAGCATAAATCTTTAAAGTATTTATACATATTTTTTATAATCTGCCATGGTAAATTATAATTTTTTAAAAAGAATACTTGTGGTGGGAGAAAAAAATCTTCTGTCCAGACTGTCAGAATACCCTTTGATGGGCATAGAAAATTCTTCAAGTTTAATATCAATGCTTAAAAATGCCCCTGCTGATATAGAAACTTACAATGAAAAGGTCAGAACAATGGAAAAGCAGGGGGACGAAATGAATATAAATTTCCGTCACGAGGTTACAAGTGGGGCAATCAGTTCCAGCTTAATGGACAATTTGCTTGACCTGATAGAAAAATGTGACGATATACTGGATAAAACCTATTTCATAAGCAGAGAACTCAATAGATTCAACATAAATTACTCCATGTCTCCCGACGAAAAGGAGATAAGGGATCATTCCTACACAAATTTTATCCAGATACTGGAATCAAACAAAAAGGCACTGGATTATGTTCACAGCATACTCAATGAAAATGACCTGGGCAAGATGAGGTCTGATAGAAAAAATATCGAGGCTATAGAAGAACAGGTAGACGAGATCAAGGACAATATCATTGACTACACATACAAAAATTCTGGTAAAATGTCATACCTTGTATTTGAGCACCTGAATACACTTGCGCATAAGCTTGATGACCTTCTGGATGATTGCGAGGACATCTCGGATCTTGTATTCACCATAATGCTTGCGGTGACAAGTTGATATTTTTTATATTCTCCCTCATACTCACATTTCTTCTCACATTGCTTGTATCAGGCAACAATCTCTCCGCGGCGGTCGGTACATTGATAGGATCACGGATAGTGGAAAGGTACATTGGAATTTTAATTGGTTCTACCGGATTTTTCATGGGGCTTATAATAGAGGGAAGATTCCTCCGGGGTGCGTCCCTATCGCTGGTTCCACATTCATATATGTATATTACCTATGCATTTCTTATCTCCTTCCTCATATTTCTCTTTGCAAACATAGGAAGGGCACCATTATCACTCACCATGGCATTGGCAGGCACAGCACTTGGTATTGATATCCGTATAGGTTATGCCATAGATTATAAGTTTGTCATGCTGATGATTGCCTTCTGGATAATTGCACCGGTAATTTCTATAATTGTTTCATATGTCACAGAACGTGGAGTTTTCCACAGGAACTTTAAAAATGTATGGAGCGTTGCAAAATGGTTAAAACTGTTAATACTGGTTTCATCATTTCTGACCGCGTTTACACTTGGTGCTAACACACTGGGATTCATAGCAAATGTTGAGGGATTTAATGTTACAACCATTCTGATTATGACATTTGCAATATTTGCAGGTTCCTTCTTCCTCAGCAGCGGGGTGATAAAAAGGGTTGGGGAGGAAATGTATTCCATGAGGTACTCCAATGCCCTTGTTTCCCTGGTGGTTTCTTCCTTGCTTGTTGAAATTGCTACACTGTTCGCTGTGCCACTTTCAAATACCCAGACACTGACATCAAGTGTATTTGGTGTGGGCATTTCCTATAAATACAAGGCCATATATATAAGGCCATTCCTGATTATAATACTGACCTGGGTTCTGTCACCGTCCCTGGGATTTATACTGGGCTATCTGGTTTGATCAGAGACCGTGCGTCAGGTTATCTATTCTTCCTCCATCCACAACAAGGACCTGCCCATCCATATATTCTGATTCCCTGCTTGCAAGGAATAAAGCTGCATCAGCAATATTCTCAGGTTTCCCGGTCATGTTGAGTTCAGTTTTAGACCTGAAGGACTGCCTGAGTTTTTCTGCGTCTTCCTGGCTTTTCCCGCCAAGTGTCATATCTGATTCTATCCATCCTGGGGCTATGGCATTGACACGGACATGCCAGTCCATGAGATCAAATGCCAGCCTTTTGGTAAGCATTGCAATTGCAGCCTTTGTAATAGAATAAAATGTCGTGCCTCTTGCAGCTGTGCCAACCCCTGCATTTGATGCCATATTGATAATAATTCCATGGCTTTTTTTGAGGTCATCCATGCATTCCTTCACAGTGTATATTGGTCCCATTAGATTAATATCAAATATTTTTCTTACCCGATCATCATCGAACTCATCCCATGAAAATGTACTGAGTATGCCTGCGTTGTTTACGAGAATATCTATGGTGCCCATTTTACTGTGTATATCCTTTACCATACGGGCCACTGAGGCATGATCTGATACATCAGCCTGGAAAATTTCTGATCCGGGAAGTTCATTTCTCAATTTTTCTGCAGATTCCCTGTCACGGTTATAATTTATGGCTATCCTTGCCCCCTCAGCTGAAAATTTTCTTGCTATGGCGTTGCCCAGGCCCCTTGAGGAACCTGTTATTAATACTATTTTATTCTCAAGTTTTGCCATAATTAATAATGTACCCAACTTATAAAAAATTTAGCGTATATACGGGAAATTGCAAAATCGCCTGTCTCGCAAATGTTAAATATCCTTTTTAAATGGCTTAATAATGATCAACAATTATGAGGCTGTCTACAAAAAACAGCATTACGGGCTGGTTGGCAGCCATTCTGCTGTAAAGGTTTGCCACTGGACAAAAAGTGAGCTGCTGGGCAAGGCCCCGTGTTATAAAAATACATTTTATGGAATCAAATCACACCAGTGCATCCAGATGACCCCTGCCCTTAATTCATGTTCAGAGAACTGTGACTTTTGCTGGCGGTTCCAGGGATTTGACTCCATGCACATAGATAAGGAGGACGATCCAGAATTTATACTGGAGGAGAGCATAAAGGCGCATCTCAAGCTTATATCTGGATTCAAGGGGAATCCCAAGGTAAAGAAAGAATTGTTTGAAGAGGCTTCCCATCCCAGGCACATGGCTATATCGCTTACGGGAGAGCCAACTCTTTATACAAGGCTTGGGGAGCTCATTGAGGCAGCCACCAGAAAGGGAATAACAACCTTTGTCGTAACAAATGGAACAATGCCGAAGGTTCTGGAGAATTTAAACCCATTGCCGACGCAGTTATACGTGACTGTTGCTGGGCCAAATAAGGAAATATTCAACGATGTGCTCCATCCTTCCATAGGAAATGCTTGGGAAAACTTCAATAAAACCCTGGATCTTCTGCCATCCCTGGATACAAGAAAGGTGATAAGGCATACAATGGTCAAAAATGTTAATTTCCCATATTATGATGAATATGAGGCCATGGACAGGCGTGCGGATCCGGATTTCATAGAATCCAAGGGATATGTCCATGTTGGGCAATCGGCCGGAAGATTGTCATATGAAAATATGCCAACACATGATGAAATTATGGAATTTTCGGGAGAACTCGCAAGAAGGCTGGGATATGTTGAATACGCCGATAGATTTGAAAGCAGGGTTGCAATGATAGCAAAAAACCCGGATATGGCAAAAATAGATGTGGATGAAGAAATACAAAAAACCCTTAACAAGCTTGATTCCGGGCAATAAAAATTAATTGACTATTTTATTTCTATTTTATTGAGTTTCTTTTGTGGTTTTTCTGATGTTGAGATGTTATTATTTATTATCCTGGATCCGAACCTTAAAAGTTCTAGGCCGCCATCAAAGAATTTTTTTCCCTCCTGAAGTGCAGTACCCACAATATGTGGAACCTCTATATTTATCTGTATAACAGTTTTTTTATCCATATACAGTAATTAACTTAATGTTATATATAGATAACCGTTTTTCAGCTCTGCACCGGTGGGTTGCATATCCGCCATTGTCTGCGGGAGGTAAAGAATACGTTTCCAGTTTTTCACCTCTACTATCAATTCCCCTGCACGGTTATAGAGGTTCAAATTTTCTTTGTCGGCAAAGGGAAGTTTCATCTTGACGGCGGTTTTTCCGTTTTCCCTTGTAAATTCTACTGGTTTCCCCTTATAGAATACCGAATATGGATCTTCACCGCCGTAGAGATCCTTACCGAACTTGAGTACCTTATCCTGGCCCATGAGTTCATAGTTCTGCAGGTAACTTCTGAAAACTTTTATTTCTGGAAACGACGAATCAATTTCATTGAGTATTTCTGACTGGGTTGCCCTCCAGTTGCTGAAGAAATCTCCTGTATCCTCCGGATATATCTTATTTGCTATCAATGCATCCACGGGATAACCGTAAAGAAGCAAATAGGTAAATGCCCTTTTTGTTTCGTTAAAAGACATCTGATCGGCATTTGTTACCAGCCTTATGGATGTAATATCAGGATCCTCCAGGATTTTGTGTATTTCCCCAAGGTCATCATAAAGGGTTTCTGCACTCTGGAAAACCTTGTCGTTTGGCATTGGTATTCCGGAGAATGGGCGCATTATAGGCCTGGCGATCTTGGCAGCAGTTCTGCTTATGGGGAACACCTTTTCCATGTACCAGCGCATGACCTCCGGGAATGAAAGCATTCTCAGTGCCTCCCCGGTGGGTGCACTGTCCACAACTATTACATCATATTCATTATTCTTTATATAATCATTTATATATAGCAGATAGGTAGCCTCCTCGAATCCGGGAAGTATGGCTATTTCATCTGCTGAAATTGGGTCAAGCCCCTGGTACTGGAAGAGTGCTGTAAGGTATTCCCTGAGATCTTTCCAGTGTGATTCAATTGCATCGTTGATATTTATTTCCTGTGCATACAGATTCTCAGAAATTTTTGTGGCCTCTGATTTAACTTCCACATTTAGGGAATCACTCAGGCTGTGTGCCGGGTCAGTTGACATCACTATGGTTTTTTTATTGTTTTTTGCAAGCATTGATGCTGTAGATGCTGCCACGCTTGTTTTTCCAACTCCTCCTTTTCCTGTGTATAATAATACTCTTGTCATTATATTACCCCTGATTCATTAATTCTGTCTACCACAATAAGTGCCAGGTCCATAAGCAGGCCCAGATCATCAGACCTTCCTATGCCATTCAAATTCGCAACTGACTTAAGGATATAATCCTTTGCTATTTTGAAAGCGTATTCCAGAGAACCTGTTTTAAAAAGAATCTCCCTGAATTTTTCCTTATAATCTGCATCCTTATATTCTCCTTTCAGTATGCCCACCAGCGTTTTTTTATCCTGAGGGTTGGCATTTGAAAGTGCATGTATAATAGGAAGCGTTACAACATCATGGTTAAGGTCCACCATTGTCGGTTTCCCCATTTCCTGTTCATTGCCGACTATATCAAGTATATCATCCGTAATCTGAAATGCCATGCCCATGTTAAATGCAAAATTGCTTAATTTCTGTCTTACTGTTTTGTCAGCACCGGCGGCCATTGTAGCTCCCTCTGCACATGCGGAAAAAAAGTATGCTGTCTTATTTTTTATGATGTTATTGTATGTTTCAATGTCAAGGGAGAGATTTCCTATATTCAGGGCCTCTATAATCTGGCCCTCTGCGAGATGTGAAGAACCATCCGCCATTACCTTTGAAACTTCCTTTCCGTATCTGGAACCAAGCTCGTAGGCCTTTGCAAAAAGGTAATCCCCCACTACTATGGCATTGTCTACTCCATCCCGGGAATAAAGTGTTTCTCTACCGCGCCTGTATTTTGATTTATCTATTATGTCATCATGTATGAGGCTAGCAGTATGTATCAATTCATAACCTGCTGCAAGGTCAAGAATTTTATCATAAGGTTCACTGCAGGATATTTCATATGATAGTATTGTAAGAAGTGGCCTGAATCGTTTTCCTCCGGCATCTATGGTATATTTTGCCATATCAAACAGGTATTCCTGATCTGTTTTAATAGATTCAAGAAGCCGTGAATTAACCTCATTAATCTTATCCCGCAGACCATACTGCCATTCATAGAAATTTTTCATTGAAACACCAAACTATAATTATGTATTGAAAATTATGATTTAAGGTTTTGTAGAAATTTTTTTATGCAATATAAAAAACATTATTTTGCAATTACTATTTCTATGGATGAAACATTGGAAGGGCCATTTTCTCCCTCAAGGGTTTCTGTATCGAGTTTAATACTTTCATATCTGGCTGTCTGGATAAACTTGTGTTTAGTGATTTCTGCAATATCCACGGCCTTGCTTATAGCCTTTCCTCTGGCTTTTATTACTATTCTGCTTATATCAGAGTTATTGAACTGAGTCACAATAGCAAGTACATAGTTCATAGTTGGTTTTTTCCCCACAAAGATTATGTTTTCTTCAGACATGTAAATTACCCAACTGTACATTTATTCAGAATATATAATAATATCGTTAACTTTTCATTTAAGTCTTACCATTGTATCAGTGTTTATTACACCACTGATATCCCTTATTTTATCAACCTCCATGTTCAGTTCATCTATTGTGCTTTTAATTATTCTCACAGCAACATCTATTCTACCTGAAAATTCATAAACGTCCCTGTAAATATTTTTTAAAATTTTTAGCGTTGCCGATGCTCTTCTGGAATCCAGTTTTATAAGAACTATTCCCTCTATGGAAATGGCGGTTTCAACCGTGAATTTCTTGATTATCCCGGAATCTACCATATTGAGTATACGCTTTCTTATTGTTCCCTCAGAAACATTCAATCTTCTGGCTATTTCCATATTTTTTTCTCTTGAATTTTCCCGTAATAATTCCAAAATTCTATAATCCATTTCATCCATTTTTACTCCATTTCAGCAGATAATTTAAATTTATTTGTACGAATATTTTTCTATCTGTACAGGCCCTTATCTGATTCTACCCTCTTTTTTACGGATTCCCGGGGAACCTTCATCATCCTGATCATGGGGGCAGCATTTATGCTATACTGTGGAAGCCCGGTGTTCGGGTCATTTCCAACTTTCATGATTGACATAATTTCCGTTTTGATTTCCAGCACCGTGCCATCCTCAAGGGATACCCGTATCCACTTAGGTTCTTCGTCCAGCTTAAATCCCATAACAGCATTATTATTTTCTTCGTCCATAATATCTTAGTGATATATCTTATAAATATTATACTATCAGTGCGCAATCACCATACTTAAAAAAACTTATTAATTAAAAACATATTACCGGAATGCAAGGGTAACTAAGCTTGGCCAAAGGTGTAGGACTTAAGATTCTATCTCGAAGGAGTTCGCGGGTTCAAATCCCGTCCCTTGCACTATATGTATTCCCTATCCCGGAATTTGATGTGAAAAATCAATATTTTAAATCTGGCAAAAATTTTTCGCAAAGGCTTAAATCCATAAATATGATTGATTTTAATGGATGAAAGTTATGAAATCAAAACACTTGCACAGGTATTAATAAAATCCCTGAAACTATATGGAAACAATTTTATTTTCGGTACAACAGGAGCAGGAATGGCCGAGATACAGGATGCAATATCAGTTGAAAGGGGCATTAAATGGATACAGGCACTGCATGAATTTACCGCAATAAGTTCAGCTGAAGGTTATGCACTGGCAAAGAACAGAACAGGAATTGCCCTGGTGGACAGGATAGTGGGTACACAGAATTCCATAGGAGCATTATATTCATCATACCTGAATATGGCACCCCTACTGGTGCTTGCATCAAGGGATATACCTGGAACCCATCTTCTGAATGATCCTACGAGCCATTATTCCTCAAAACACCTTGATATCATTGAACCATGGGTCAAATGGTCTAACAACTCACAATCAGAGGAAATGATGGAGGAAGACCTTTCCAAGGCTTTTTTTATAACACAACTGGAACCTAAAGGGATATCATTCCTCACATTGAGGCACGACCTCATGCAGAAGCCATATGATGGCATGGCAATAAGGACAAAGAAATTTTATTATAATAGACGGTTGCCAGATATCGATACTATTAAGATTATAGGAGATAAAATACTTTCATCCAGCAATCCAGAAATTTTTGTTTCCCACGCCGGCAGAAATATGAATTACGTGGATACCATGGTTAAATTTGCCGACAGGTTTGGGATAGGTGTTAAGGAACGCCGCTATTTCATGAGCTTTCCACTTGACAATCATATGCACCTTGGTTTTGTTCCAAGAATGTATGTACCTGAGACAGAGAATGATGACCTCCTGCTTCTTTTCGAATTTGGAATACTGCCGGGAAACGCATTTCCAGTGGATAAGGATATTATAGATTTTTCCACTGAGTTTGTAAGACGCCGGGACATATACAGTGGAGGCGACTACGGATCCTCCAATTTATTCAATTCCATTGACATAGAATGCGACCTGGGGCCAACCCTGGATCTGATAATGAAAAAAACAGAAATTAGCCATGGGGAAAAAGAGACAATCGAAAGTCGTCGGGATTCTGTTATTGAAAGGCATGAAAAATTAATGAAAGAGATACAGGATATGGCTTCCAGGGATATTGAAAAAGGCATACTTTCTGACAATTCTATTGGATATGTGCTCAATGAAGAATGGAAAGAAGGAATGGCACTTGTGAATGGAAGCATCAAATCTTACAATGGATTGAACCAGCAGATAAATCTCAGCACTCCTGGAACATTCTTCAGCAATCCGAGTGGTCATTTAGGGTCTCCGGTAGGCATGGCTTATGGCACATTCCTGGCAAGAAATGAGGAAAATTACCTTTCAGGAATAATGGATTATAAACCGGTAGTGTGCATTACAGGAGACGGGGATGCTATATTCGGAAATATTACCTCTGCCCTGTGGAGCGTCAAACATTATGGGCTTGGTGTAATATACATTATTTTGAATAATGGATCATGGGCTATAGAATGGCCATATTTTGAGAACACAACAGAAAAGTATGTTAAAAATTCAAAGGATATGCAATTTATAGATATTGACAGTCCCAGGATTGATTTTGCCACCATGGCAGGGGCCTTCAATGTGGGTTCCTACACTGTTAGAGACCTTACGGAATTAAGAACTGCATTTAAGAAATCCATAACAGGTGCTATTAAAGGAAATCCATCACTCATTGATATTATGCTGCCGAAATTGATAATGTAATATCTTTACTGTAAATTCAAATGACCCTTTACTAATATCCTTAATCAACCTCCATATTTATGTATTTCCTTATCAGCCATTCCTCATTGATGTCCATTGCTATGGCAACAACCAGTCTTATCAATGAATCACTATCTGGAAATGCACCTATCTTTCCTGTCCTTCTCTTTAATTCCTTATTGAATCTCTCTGTTACATTGTTTGTATGCAGTTTTCTTTGATGAGCTTTAGGGAATGATATGTATGAGTACAATGAATCATACCATTTATAGAACATGTCAATGGACCTGTTTAACTTCATTTCCTCCATTCTATCTATTGCTATCTTGAACAATGATTCATCCATTAATGCCTCCGACACTATTTTTGATATATCCTCCCACTGGTCCTTATTCATTGTCTTTTTTAAATTCTTCATGAAATGGAAATGGCAGTACTGCCACAGTGAACCGGGGAATGACTCTGTTACTGCCTTCCTTATTCCTGAATGGCCATCTGATATTACTAACTGAACTCCTGCCAATCCCCTTTCCTGTAACTTGAAGAAGAAGTTGCTCCAGTCCATCCCATCCTCGGAATTATATACATCCATTGATAATATCTGCCTTATTCCCTTGCTGTTTACTCCTATTGATGTATACAGTGCCATTGATTTGTATCTGCCATTTTTCCTGACCTTGAAGTATGCAGCATCTATGTATAAATATTTTATTTTATCCTCTATCCTGGTTTCAAGGAACTCCTTAACCTTGGTATCAAGATCCTTATTCAGTGATGATACGTACTCAGGCGATACACTTACACCTAAATTATTTATTATATTGTTAACAGATCTTGTTGACACACCACTGATGTATGATTCTGCTATTACAGAGTTTAAGGCCTTTTCCACAGTGGAGTACTTGTCAAATACAGTGGTTGTGAATGATCCTGACCTTA
>JAJZXS010000043.1 GCA_021806295.1 Thermoplasmata archaeon | reverse complement strand
GAAAAACCAGAAATGGAATTTCAGAAATGATAAATTATCTTAAGGTTATGGATTTAAGCGTGATGCCTAACCATTCATTTATGTTGTTCTTAAGGTTTTCAGGATCCTGGGACCATACTGTAAAATCCGCATTCTTACCCCTCTCCAGCGAACCTATTTCATCCCATTCTATAACCTTTGCACTTTCAGAGGTATACGTTTTTATTGCACGATCAAGGCTTATGTTTTCTCCATCATCATAAACCCCGGAATTTCTGCCTGTAAGTGTTTTTCTGAACATACTTGAATATACGCCGTATAATGGATTAAAGGGTGTAACAGGGCTATCTGACCCGTTGGAGACTGCTATGCCCTGTTCAATCATGGTATTTATGGGAAACAGGCATCTGGATTGTCTTGCTCCCATATTATCACTTAAGGCATCTCCTATAAAGTGGATAAAAGCAAGCTGTGTCTCAATGCCAACATTTAATCTTTTTATTCTCTGAATCGTTTCCTTGTTAAGCTTGTAGCAGTGAACTAGGGCATATCTGGATCCGATCCGGGCATTTTTAAGTTCCTCTATAAGATCCAGTGCTGTATCAATAGCCCTATCTCCTATTGTATGTATACTTATATGATATCCCGTGGTCGATAATTGCCTTAGAGCCTCTTTAAAATTATGGATTTCCCATAATGGAATGCCTTTATTGTTTTTACTGCCCACATAACTGTTTTTCATCCATGCGGTTCTGGACAGTATGCTACCGTCAAGAAACATTTTGAATCCTGCAAACTTTATGTTACTGTTTTCATGTATCATTTCTGCCAGTTCAATTTTCCTGTCCACATCCTCGATGGAATATACTGGCAGGGCAATTGCTATGCGAATTCCAACATCTCCATTCCTGGATAACTGGTTTATAGCTTTTATCCTGGTCTCCTCATTGACATCATTTCCCGTTCCACCTGTATCCTTCACAGTGGAGAGTCCCGCATTTCTATAGTGATCTGATCCGAATTTTATAGCTTCCATATAATCATTTACATTGTATTCCGGAATCTTTCTTTTTACCAGGTCCATGGCCTTTGCCTCATATAATACGCCATTGGGATTTCCACTGTCATCCCTTCCAATTTGGCTATTTGGCGGGGGTTCTGTTTCCCTGTCAATACCTGCCACCTCAAGTGCCCTGGAATTGCATATGCCATAATGTTCTGTCATATGAGTTATAAATAGGGGAGCATTTCCAAATATTTCATCAATAATTTTTACATCCGGCAATCTTTTTTCCTCCATATTGTATTCGTTAATGCCGTATCCCTGAAACCATCCATGTACAACCTTATTTTTGTTTTCCTCCAGTATTTTCCGGAAATCATCAAAGGAACGAATTCCAGAGAAGTCTACCTGGTATTTCATTTTTAATGCAGTAAGCATAAAATGGTCATGTGAATCTATTAAGCCAGGAGACACAAAATTTCCCCTTAAATCCACCACTTCATTGTTATCAGCAATTAAACTCTTTATTTCAGAATCAGTTGCCACATGTTCGCTGGTGATTATCCCTTCATTTACCGTAAAAATTATGGAGCCTTTTTTCAAATTATATCCGTCAAAGTATTTGTCCACAACAACATATTTTTCCATTGCAATCACCGAAATTCCTTTAATTTTTTTGATTTATGCATAAGGCTACCATTTATTACTGTTTCGGTTTGCAGTTTCAATATATCTGACCTAATTTTTGGCATTGCCTGTGGAAGTTTTTTGGATATAGAAATCGCAACATCCTGATATGGGGCATATACTGCATCTGGGTGATACAGGCTTGCATATATTCTTTCCAAATTCCACCAGGACTGGATTAAATTCTATCTGGTACTTGACCGGCACTATGGCTTTTAATGCCTCCTCGGTTTCATCCGGATCCCTTGTATGGACGAGCCCGATTCTGTTAGATACCCTGAAAACATGTGTGTCAACAGCAATAGCGGGTATATTGAACCCCTGCGTGAGTACTATGTTTGCAGTTTTGCTTCCAGTTCCCGGAAGTTTTACAAGTTCATCATGGGTATCTGGAACTTTTCCTCCATAATCATGATTGATTATTCTTGCTATTTCAATTATTCTTTCCGATTTAACATTGCTGAATCCCACATATTTTATAATAGCCTTTAAATCCGAAGGATTAGCGTCCTCCAGTCCATAGGAATCATGATACCTGTTGTAAAGTTTCCGTGCAGCTTCGTCGGTTACAGCATCTTTTGTTCTCTGGGATAATATTGTTGTTATAAGTATCCAGAACGGAGAATCAGTAAATTCAAAATGATGTTCAGGCGATACCTCCCTGATCTTCATATATATGTTTTCAAAATCCTTCATATGCCCTTATAATTGTATGATTTAAATTATTATCTGAACAAAATTATGTGGAATATGATATATAAAAATATTTTACAATTTAATCAGAAAGAAAGCCACTGAGTTTACGATGTGGATGAATTCTCCGGAAGAAATGTACATTTATTCAATAAATAATAAATTAATTAAATATCTTCAGAACTTGCCCGTGGTGTAATTTTTAAATATTTATCATAATTTATGAAGTTCAAAGCATGGTTATACTTATGTAAGAATATACCATATCCTGTTAATCCCATGATATCTGAAGAAAAGAAAAACAAAATAAAATCTTCCTTAAAGAATACAAAGGAGAGAAGGAAAAACCAGATAATAACAATAATAAAAACTAAGATAGACATGGATAAATTAAGCAATAAAACAGTAAACACATTAAAGATGCTATTTTTAGAATCCAAATGGCTGTACAATTATGTAATTAACAGGGAGTTAAATGATGATCTATTTAAAACAGATTACAAGATAAATTGTGTGGGTGTCTATGTAATAGACCATTATGAAAAAAGGAAATTAAAAAATTTATCATCACAGATGAAGCAGGGAATAATAGAGAGAGCTAGAGACAATATTAAATCACTTCATGAACTGAAAAATAATGGATTTAAGGTGGGAAGTTTAAAATTCAAGCCTGATAGAGATAATGCCTCTACACTCAAAGGATTTAATATAAGTCCATATGTAAGTGCAAGTTTTGTCAGTGAAACAGGAAGCCCCAATGCATTAGCATGAGGTAACTCACTGGTAATCTCCCAGTTCCCTTATCTGTGTTCCTTTTCCAGACAATATGGAATCTACCAGTTCGGAGGCGAACCTGATATTTGTTATAAGCGGTATATCCT
>JAJZXS010000044.1 GCA_021806295.1 Thermoplasmata archaeon | reverse complement strand
CCGGGATAAAAATGCCGGGCGGTCTTGTCGCTCTAGGCGCGATTATAACATGTCCGAAATGCGGTTTCGAAGGACCACTGAAGGAATTTGAACCTGTTGACGGGGAATGATTGTGAGTGGTAACGGACTTTGAATTGACCGTAATTGGCATAGTGATAGGCGTCATTGGAACGATACTTGCTATTATTGGAATACTCATCCAACTTCCTCCTGATAAACTTGAACTCTGCCTTATCGATGGAACTTTCGGAGATGTAGACCTAGTTAACGGCCAGCCCAATTTCAGCTATAATCTCTGAGGATCTTGGCGCTGCGATACCCGCACCACTTATTGTCCCATCATCATTGTAATATACCCTAAAGAAGCCATCCTGCTGGTTCATTGTCAGTGTTCTGGGATTTGCCATGGCAGGTATCTGCTTATATTTATCTGTTGTTTTACCTGTAAATGCTATTTCCGGGTCTGTATAAACATTTATTTAATTACCGGTCACTGGTGACTCTGGGACATAAGTCTTCATTCTCTTAGCACTATAACATAGACTCTCTTTCCGATGTACTTCTTGGCAACATCCACCTTTCCAGAATTTCCGAATGGTGTCACCGTTTTCTCATACACAGTTTCCACGTCTTCCCTTATTGTCAGTGTCTGATCCTTTATGTTTATCTCCCTGTCTGTCACTTATACTGTATATCCATAGATATACTTATATATTTCCATGGGATCAAGAGGTGTGATCACCCAGGATCAGTACGAGACATTCAGGGATAACATCAATGCACTGATACAGGAATACAGGGAGAAATTCTCAGCGCCTGTGATCACAGATTCAGGGAAATACGAGGAAACTTACAGGAAAAGGCTTCTTGGAATGTCGATGGAACTCAGATCCATGATCGATCATGCCTCCTCCATTGTTGTGGATGAATTCGGGCGACCATCATTGCTGGATGCTAAAGAGAAAGCATTCATCATCCTGGTAAAGGAGATAATGAAGCTCAGCAACCGCAGGATGGCATATGAGTTACCGCTGTTTGGAGTTGACAGGATCATCTCATACAAGACCGTCGAACGTCTGTATTCAGATCCCCTTGTAATCATGATACTGAACAACATCTTCATTGAGACATTGAGGAAAAAGGAGATCGGGAAATGTGATGCTGCTGGCGATGGAACAGGCTATTCCCTCACTGTAACGAAGCATTACAGATCAATGAGGGAGAAACATGGGGAATCAGTCAAGAAGGGGCAGTTCGTATATTCATTCGCCCTGATGGATCTCAGCACACGCATGTACATCGGCTATGCCGTTTCTCTCAGATCGGAGAAGGACGCCTACAGGAAGGCCATTGAAATGATCTCAAAACTCAGGATAGATCTGGCAAGCATCAGGCTTGACAGATACTATTCAGGGCAGAGCATCCTTGATGACTTCTCAGAAAACACCAGGATATTCATCATACCGAAGAAGAATTCCAGAATAAGGGGGTCGAGGGCATGGAGGGACATGATCCTGAGGTTCATGAATGATCCTGTTGCATACCTGAGGGAATACTTCAAAAGAAGCAACTCAGAAGCTGGTTTTTCCTCAGACAAGAGATCAACAGGGCAAATGATATTCCAGAGGAGGAAAGACAGGATTGAAACCTCGGGATTCTGCAAGGGGCTGCTTCACAACCTGATGCTTGTGAATGGATAGGGCTACTTATGTCCCAGAGTCGGTCACTGGTAGAAAATCTAAATACAATAAATTCAAAAGATTATGGGCTCTAACAGATTTTATTAAAGTTTTAATCCAATACAATAATTCCAATCATCAGAGAGTAATATTCTTATATTTATGGTATATATTCTTATTTAGAATATATGGTGACTTTAAATTTTGGCATCTGTAAAAATTGCGGTCATGAAATTGTTTTCTTTGAAGGTCAATGGAAGCATCACATAACCCGGGCTAATCTATATCATGTCCCACACTGGCCTGCAGGTCATCTTATAACCATTGACTGCAAAAGGGATTCCTGTAAGTGTTTAATGCCAGAACTTGATGAATCAAAGGGGCAGAAATCAAGAATGGTTTTATTGGATAGACATACGGACAGATAGGGAAGATCATGCTGCTATACACTGTAAACAGGATCATGACCGTCGCGATGTATATAGGTATACTTTCTCTTCTTATAGTATCGATTGGGTTATATTTATATTACTCTGGTGTGTACACAGATAGCACATCAAACATCTTCAATATTGGAAAGTCACTATTTTTATTGTCTCTAATTTTTCTCATTGTTGGCTGGATATACAAAGTCAAGAAAGGCAAAGCCAACAAAGGATAGGTTTAAGAATATAATAATTCAATGACATTGTTGAGGGCAAAAAATTGAGTTTTGGTGAATATATTTATCATATAATATTGGTCACAATTGTTTCCATGGTCTTGTTAGTCATGAATATTATGGCTTTTAGCAAAAGATGGGGCCAATTATCTCTTTATTTTTGACCTTGCATACGTAGTTGAAATAGGGTAGATTATGTTGCCCTATCCTTATATCCCGGTGTGGAAATTAAAAATGAAAAGGGATAATTATTCGATTAAAATAATAATTTACTGCCTGCCTATTCATTAAAAATAAGACTCAATGATAACTGTAAATGGGCCCGACCGGATTTGAACCGGTGACCACCGCCTTGTAAGGGCGGTATCATAACCACTAGACTACGAGCCCTTACTGGATAAGTATTTAATAATATAATAACCTTTTTTTCTGCTCCACCTGTAAGAACAAACCTACGACTGCGGTTTAAATATTATCATGGTATTCCTTGAATAGGATGCCTGGTAAAATCATGGTCCCTGCAGACATATTTCTGGACGGGACAAAAATGGAAAATGCGGTTATATTCATACATGTAAAGGGTCATGGCAGGGCAAGAGTTACACATATAGATGTGGAGGATAGAAAATTCAATAAAATACTGCCACCAAGACACAGTGATTTTCCTGAAGTTGTATGGAATTCAGATAAAGTAAAGATCCCAGTAAAAGGACATGAACTGATTATTGTAAGCAAAGTTCTTGGCAATCTTATAAATCTCAAAGGAAAATTATATGTTCGTGGAAAAGGAAAAGGTATATTTTTCGGTCTTCATAAGGAACAGATACAAAAAATTGAGGAATATGCCACACATCTGGGCATACCTCCAAAAAAGCACAAAAAAACTTAGAACAATCCTTTCTTGAATTTCTGGTCCACTTCTATGGCCTGTATGTCCCATGTTGGCTTCATTGATTTTGCGGTTTCCATCAGATGGTCAAGTGTATCAACATCCCATCTGCAAACTGCCTCATTTT
Organism: Thermoplasmata archaeon; assembly: GCA_021806295.1. GTDB lineage: Archaea > Thermoplasmatota > Thermoplasmata > Thermoplasmatales > Thermoplasmataceae > Ferroplasma. Next base: position 62,489 of record JAJZXS010000044.1, on the reverse strand, counting down.
CTTTCTGCCCAAGGAATAACTCTTCCAGTTTCAGTCCTGCAGGCAATTTCTTTGATTTTGCCATATCCATTATTGTGGTTGCAAATTTCATTACATCGTTTTTCTGCTCATCTTTCCATTTATGTATAACAATTACTTCTGTCATATATAATATATAGTCAAATGGTATATTTAAAGGTTGCTTAAATTTTTTTTAATTTGTGAATTGAACAAAAGTCAGATACCATTGAAAATATTTATTTAGTATTGTTAATTGTTAGTAGATTACTTTGGTACTCAATTTGATTATTGCAGAGAAGATGGATGCAGGTAGAAGAATTTCCTACATACTTTCTGATAAAACATCCAGGCAGAAGAAGGTTAAAAATATAAGCTACATAGAATTTGAAAGAAATAACGAACAGAACATAATGGTATCACTGAGCGGGCATATACTGGGGGCAGATTTTCCGGAGGAATTCAAGGACTGGGCAAAATCAGACCTGGACCGGCTCATTGATTCCAGCATAATATACAAGGTCACAAACCAGCGGGCCTCTTCGGCTTTAAAATCATTTTCAGGCATAGATAACATTATAATCGCCACGGATTATGATAGAGAGGGAGAACTAATCGGTGTGGAGGCCCTGAAATTCATAGAACCTGGCTATACAAAGATTAAAAGGGCAAAGTTCAGCGCCCTGACAGCGCAGGAGGTAAAGGACGCATTCGACAATTTACTGGATGTGAATTACGGTCTGGCTGATTCGGCAAAGGCCAGGGAGGAGATTGACCTGCTCTGGGGAGCCGTACTCACCAGATTTTTTTCGGTAACAAGCAATCGCCTGTGGAAGGACTTTATATCAGTAGGCCGTGTGCAGACCCCTACCCTTGCGATTCTGGTAAACCGTGAGGAGGAAATCTCGAATTTTGTACCTGAGAAATATTTTGTTATAACTGTAACGTTCAACAAGGGTATAGATTTTCCAGGTACATATGAAGAAAACATAAAGGATGAGGAAGAAGCAAATAAAATATTCAATGCCATAAATGGCAAAAATGGAACAGTAAAATCATATAAGAGCGAGAAAAAGGAAGTATACAGGCCACCCCCATTCAGCACAACGGATTTCTTGAGGGAGGCATCCAGAATAGGTGTTACACCTTCAAACGCCATGAAAATTGCTGAAAAGCTATACATGAGTGGACTCATAAGCTATCCAAGGACAGATAACACTGTTTACCAGCGGTCAATACCCCTGAAAAGCATTGTGAAAAAATTTGAGGGGACAGAATTCGATGGGGAGGCAAAGATGGTTCTTTCCCAGGAGAAGATGTATCCATCCAGGGGAAAGATTGAAACCACTGACCACCCACCTATATATCCTGTATCATATCCAAAGAAAGCCCTTACCGGAGCATACAAAAATGTTTATGAATTGATAGTCAGGAGATTCCTTGCCACACTTTATAAGAATGCACTGATAGAAAAGTCTGATGCAGAGATAGATATCGACGGCTACAATTTCAAATCTTCCGGTGAAAAAATCCTTGATAATGGGTGGTTCGACATATACAAGTACAGAAAACTCAGAGAAACCAGCCTGCCAGAACTGGTTGTTGGAGAGACTGTTATGGGAAAGAAATGGGATATGGAAGAGAAATATACGGAACCGCCCCGAAGATATGATGTGGCATCCCTTCTTAAAATTATGGAATCACTGAATCTCGGCACAAAAAGTACCAGGCACGATATTATACAGAAACTTAATGATAGAAATTTTGCAACTGGAAATCCATTGAAACCCACCCCGCTTGGGATAGGATTCATAAAATCCATAACTGTTATAGACTCAGATATAGCAAAGCCAGATATGACTGCAGCCCTGGAAGCAGAAATGGATAAAATAGCAGAAAACAAAAAAAGGATTGATGACGTTGTAAATGAGTCCAGGCAGATGCTTCATGACGCGCTAAAAGGTTTCAGGATAAACCGTGATGAAATAAAAGAAACCATAACGTCATATGCCAACAAGGGGGATGTAATCGGTAAATGCCCACTGGATGGCGGGGACATATCCCTGATAAAATACAGGAATTTTTACAAAATTAAATGTTCCAATGAAAATTGCAGGATAAACTTTAACATAAGCGCAACCGGCCTGATACAGATGGCCGATAAAAAGTGTGATGTATGCTCACTGCCAATTATAAAGATAATCAGAAAGGGGCAATCTCCAGAGTATAGGTGCATAGACCCAAAATGCGAGTACAACCAGAAAAAGATAACAGTGGGAAAATGCCCCTCTGACGGCGGAGACCTTATCATCAGGCAGTCACGGTACGGCAAAAGATTCCTGGGGTGCTCAAATTATCCAAAATGCACTGTTACATATCCGCTCCCACAGAAAGGGGTAATAATGAGCACAGGAGAAACGTGCCCCTACTGCAATGCCCCCCTGCTGATCATGGTAAACGGGAAACGCAAATGGAAGTTCTGCCCCAATATGAAGTGTGAATACAACGGAAAGGATAAAAGTGAAAAGAGTGAACAAAAAAATAAACAGTGAAATTTTCGGAATAGCACTTTTTCTTATATCGACGCTATTCGCACTTTTTATATCATTCTATCTTCAGGCAGTGCCAGAGATAGCAGATGAATCCAGTGGCATATCCTTTGTATTCGTTCTTTATTATATTATTTTTATTGTTATATTCACAGCAGCTGCGCTTTACATTGTTAAGAAACATGCAGGCGTCATGAAAATTGTGTTTCTTATACTTGTGCTGTATATGATATTCCTGGTGGCATCCATAATTGCCGGCATAGTCGCAGTAAACCTGACAGAATATTACCTTATAATAGGTGTAATTACAGTGTTCTTTGCATACATGCTCATATTCAGGAATGAATGGTACGTAACAGACGCAGCAGGCGTAATAATGATCTCAGGTGCGGCAGGAATACTCGGAATACTCCTGAGGCCAGAGATAGCAATAACCCTTCTCGTTGTATTCGCTGTTTATGACTATATTGCTGTATATAAAACAAAGCATATGGTAACCCTGGCAAGGGCAGCAGTGGATAACCAGTTCCCGCTTATGTTTATGCTCCCATCCTCAAAAAACCTCAAAATGAAGGACCTTACCTTTGAAAATCGTGGAGATCAGTCTATTATAATGCTGGGGTTCGGTGATATGGCAATACCTGAAATACTCATAGTATCATCCTTTATTTATAACCCGTCGCACTCCATACTATTTGCAGTACTTACACTTGCAGGTGCCATTGGGGCCCTTATATTCCTGTTCTTTTCCAGCAGGGGGAAACCCGCACCCGGGCTGCCATTTATCAACACCGGTGCCATTATAGGGTTTCTGGTGGCATTCTCCATTATAATGATTTAATGGAGAAAAACCCTTTTTCCTGTAAAGTACAGTGGTATCTTATATTCGTTGCAGCGCTTTATTACGTCCTCATCGCGGATTGATCCTCCCGGCTGGATAATTCCATCAATGCCGTGTTTATAGCATTCTATAACGGAATCATCAAATGGAAGGAATGCATCTGATGCAAGAACAGATCCCTTAACATTCTCTCCTCCCCTTTCTATGGCAATTCTCAATGATTCTATTCTGGACGTCTGCCCTGCTCCAATGCCAACTGTAGTCCTGTTTTTTGCCAGTACCATGGCGTTGCTCTTTGTATGTGCAACAACTTTCCAGGCAAATTCCAGATCCTTATATTTTGCCGCATCTGCCTCTGTGCTGGATTTCAATTCCAGTTTTGGATACTCCCATTTCAGCCTGTCCTGTAGAAGCACTCCACCGGTAACAGATGACACTGCCTTTTCCGGGTCCCTATCCATGGAACACTTGAGTATCCTCATATTCTTCTTCTTTTTGAACAGATCCAGGGCTTCACTGTCGAAGTCCGGGGCTATGAGCACCTCAATAAATTTTTTCTGCATTTCCCTGGCAGTTTCCACATCAAGCTTTCTGTTCAGTGCCACGACAAACCCGTATGCTGATTCAGGATCTGCATTGTAGGAGTTCACGAAGGCTTCCCTTAGCGTGTCAGCACTTGAAACGCCCGAGGGGGTTCTGTGCTTTACAATAACTGAAGTTATATCATCAAAATCCTGCACGGTTTCCAGGGCCGCATTTGCATCCAGTATATTGTTGTATGATAGATCCTTTCCACCTATCTGAACAGCGTTGGGTATTCCGTATGTTTCGCCGGTCTTGAACATGTATGCCTCCTGGTCTGGATTTTCTCCGTATCTAAGGTCAGTTCTGCCATATCCGTGTATGAACAGGTCCTCAGGCTGGCTATCATTCAATCTTCTGTAAAGCCTGTTGTATATCTGGACATCATAATCTGCAGACCTTGAAAATGCACGCAGGGCAAGCATTTCCCTGGTCTTCATGTCAATTTCCCCTGATTTGTTCAGGCAATTCTTTACAGTGTCATAATCAGACGGATCGGATAGAACGGCTACGTTCCTGTAATTCTTTGCAGCAGCCCTTATTAAAGAAAGCCCGCCTATGTCTATATTTTCTATCATTTTGGACAAATCATTTGATTTTGAAGCCTCAACAAAGGGATATAAATTGCAGATCAAAATATCAAAATCCTTGTAGCCATATTTTTCCAGCTGTTTATTGCTCTCTGGGTCTCTTTTTGAGAGGATCCCGGAAAAAACAGCAGGATGTAGTGTTTTGACCCTGCCTCCCAGCAGGTCATCGAAACCTGTAAGTGTGGATGAGTTTACAGCATCTATGCCATTATCCTTCAGGTATCTGACAGTACCCTCTGTACCGTATATCCCATCCAGCTGGGAGCTGATGGCATTTAAAAAATCGACCAATCCTGCCTTGTTATAAACGCTGATAAAAGCCTTCATGTTACAGTATTAAAAAATGTGATAAATATTTATTGCAGGTAGATATGGACGGGATAAAAATTATTATCAGTAATATTTTTGAATAATCAGTAATTTATAGGGTGCAGAGACAAAAGGTTTAAAAACTTATACCCATCTGTGCCTTATGGAATCACAGTTAAAGCAGGAAAGAAATATCCAGGTAGAGGCTATAAAGCAGAGCCCTACCATGAGCAGAGAAGTTGAAATTGTTGAAAGGAAGGGCATTGGCCATCCTGACAGCGTTGCAGACGGAATAGCAGAATCTGTTAGCAGGTCCCTTAGCAAATATTACATTAAGCAGTACGGCAGGATACTGCACCACAATACCGATCAGGTTGAGGTGGTCGGCGGACAGGCAGATCCCAAATTCAAGGGTGGCAATGTGCTGGAGCCCACATACATACTTTTGAGTGGACGTGCAACAGCAACAGTGGGCGATGAAAGGATACCGGTCAAATCCATAGCAATAAAATCGGCCAAGGATTATCTCAGGGAACATTTCCCAGATCTTGACATAGACTCTGATATAATGATAGATTCAAGGATCGGCAATGGCTCGGTGGATCTGAGAGGACTGTACGACACAAGAAAATTCAAGGCAAACGACACATCCTTCGGTGTTGGTTTTGCACCCTTCACCGATACAGAAAGCATAGTAAAGCTTACTGAAAAGTACATAAACGGCGACCTTAAGAAATCCCTTCCCGGGATAGGTTACGATATAAAGGTTATGGGATTCAGAAAGGGAAAGACAATAAACCTCACAGTTGCCGCAGCATATGTGGATAAATATGTCAAGGACCCCACAGAATACAACTCGATAAAGGAGGAGCTGATTGACAAGATTAAGGACAACGCAATGAAATACACAGATAATGACCTCCAGGTATATGTCAATACAGGGGATGTAAAATCAGACAGTGTGTATTATCTCACTGTAACCGGGCTTTCAATGGAAAACGGGGATGATGGATCTGTTGGAAGGGGCAACAGGGTAAACGGGATCATAACACCATACAGACCCATGAGCATGGAAGCAGCTGCAGGCAAGAACCCTGTAACACACGTAGGCAAACTTTACAATGTACTGTCCAACCAGATAGCCTCAAAGGTTGTAGAGGAAGAAGGAGGAGACATAAAGGAAGTTCTTGTAAGAATAGTATCACAGATAGGCAGGCCTGTGGATGAGCCACATGTTGCATCACTGCAGCTCATATATGAGGACAATGTTGACCCATCAAAGCACAAAAACAACATCAGGGCAATAGCCGATGACAAGCTGGCACATATAGATCAGCTTACGCAGATGTTTGTTGACGGGAAGGCAGACGTCTTCTAATTTTTTATACTGTTTAGAATCCATTAAATTATTTTCCACATTAAGTATGCATCAGATAGATCCGAATAATAATTTTTCAAGGTGGATATAATTGAAAATCCATTTTTCTTATAAAACTTAATTCCACTTTCATTGTCAGTTCTCACTTCCAGCCTTACTGTAGAAAGCCCGGCGCCGGCCATTACCTGCAATTCCCTGTTTAATAGGGCCTGTCCCACTCCGGCTCCCCTGAATGATTTTTTAACTGCAAAGAGAAGTATCCTGCCCTCAGTTCCAGAATACTTTGCACCTATTATGAATCCGACCACAGAATCAAAATTATCGTACACTATAAAAGCCTGGGGCCACGATCTGTAAAGATCCAGTATCAGTGATTTTGTGTAATATTCAGATAAGGAACATTTAATTATCTCCATAATGCTTTCGCTGTCCCTGATCTCGAATCCTCTGGCAAATCCAAAAAATGAATTACCTGCAGCCATATAACATTGTATTGGTATAAAATATTATAATTTTTCCAATTTTATATAAGAAATCTTGGTACAACAAGCATTGCGAAGAACAGGTTGAAAAGCACTATGGATGCCATTCCAACATAAAGGTAGTTTTTATCATCCAGAAAAGATATCCACCCTATGAAGACCACCGTTATGGGTGTGAATATGAGAACCCAGAGACCAACTGTTATGAAATAAAGCCCGTCTATTGCTGACAGGCCAGATAAAATTTTATTTAGTGACACAGACCTGGAATCTATTCCATGTGCAAGTGCATAATTATAACTGGACATCTGGGAAAGGGTAAACCCATCCCCGCCGTTTTTTGCAAACAGTATGATAACACCGACAATAATAAACGATACACTGATAAGAACTCCTGCTCTCAGGAAGTAACTTATAATTACCTCATCATCATGATTTCGCATTTTTACTCCCCCATTCCTTTCTTTTTGAATTATAAAATAGTACTCCTATCAAAACTATAGATATTATCACAGATATAAAGAACTGTATCATCAGTGAAAATGTTATCAGGAAATTTATCAGGTGCAATCCCTTGAAAACCATGTCAAATCCCAGGAAGGATAAAATTGCAAAGAATATCCATCTTATATTCTCATTGGAGATCCTGACCAGAACCTTCGCACCGAAAAAAGCACCTATAAGCACGCCAATTGCCGTGGCTGCCGCAATAAACAGATTTATATATCCCTCATACCAGTATATTGAACTGCCCGTTGCAGCCGTAATGCCTATCATGAAATTGCTGGATGTGGTCGTAACCTTCATGGGAAGATTCATTGCCCAGTCCATGCCCAGAACCTTTAATGCCCCGGATCCAATGCCCAGAAGCCCGGAAACAAATCCAGCAAAGAACATTACTATTTCTCCCAGCCACCATCTAACGCCGTGATATTTTATTGTTTTTCTGAGCCTCTCGTCGTAATAAGACCCTGTTAACTGGAATAACTTTGTGCTCCAGTCAGGTTTCATCTCCGGCGGCACCTCCTTTCCTATCTTCTTGATGGTAGGAATAAGGGAAAACAGCAGAACAAGTCCGAAGATTACATATACAACCCATATGAGAGCATGTTTATCTATGAACACAAGAGTCAGGGAACCTACAATAGCACCTGTGGTTGTTGCTATCTCCAGGCCAATGCCTATTTTTATATTGGCTATTTTTTTCTTTGTGTATGCACTTGCTGAACCTGCCGAGGTTGCTATTGTCGATATCAAACTTGCACCTGCCGCGAAGATAAAGGGTATACCATAGAAAAGCGTGAGAACAGGAACAAGGACTGTACCGCCACCGAGGCCTGTAAGTGATCCTATGAATCCGGCAATGATAGAACCAAAGATGATTGTAAGGAATTTGACAATTATCAGAATTAATGTCATTTATACTTTATTACTTAACCATATTTATTATTTATTGATAGAAATTATATTTTTCTATAGAATAAATTGCCAGCCATCAACTATGCTTTATCCTGTTAAACTGGCTATAAACATTAATACAAAGAATAAATAACACTATGTAAGCCTATGGTAAAACGTATTATGGAGCGGTTTGAAAGTTTGCTGCCATACAGTGAGGCAGTTTCCATATTCGATGCAGTGCCATGGAATTTGCCTGGCTATGGTCCGGTAAATATTGAGGATGCCGCAGGTAAAATTTCGGCATGCAGTGTGTTTTCTCCTGTTAATATTCCTGATAGGAATAAGGCTGCCATGGATGGTTACGCTGTGAAACATCAGGATACAGTTAATGCTTCTGTTCACAATCCCGCAAGGCTTGAGCTCGCCGGAGTTAACATTGCAGGTGGCAGTTCAGGGAAGCCGCTTAAGGACGGACAGTGCAGGGAAATCTATACAGGATCTATCATGCCTGAAGGTGCCGATGCCGTAATCAAGGTCGAAAATTGTGAACAGTCCGGTGATCATATTTATGTTTACTCACCTGTACTGGCCGGAGAAAATGTAGCATCATCAGGGGAGGATATAACCAGTGGTTCCCTGATACTGGGGGGAAAATCCATGATAAGGCCACAGAATATTTCATCCATGACAGCAGCGGGCATTAAATCTGTAATGGTATACAAAAATATTACAATCGGCATAGTAAATACGGGAATGGAACTTCTGACCGGGCAGATCAATAATTCAACAGGTTCCCTGTTAAGGTCATTTTACAGAAGGCCTTTCATCGATATAATAGATGGCGGTATTGCTGATGACAGTACAGGCTCTATAATAGAAAAGATCTCCAATCTCAGGGGGAAATGCAATATAATTATAGTAACCGGGGGGAGCAGCCTGGGGAGGAAAGATCTGACAACTGATGCAATATCCAGGCTGGGCAAAATGTTGTTTTCCGGGGTTGCCATAAAGCCAGGCCGGACTATAGCCCTGTTCAACATGGATAATACACCGGTTCTATCTGTGTCAGGCCTTCCGGTAGCTGCCCTCCTATCCTCACTTATTTTTGTGAATAGATATGTGCATAATGCTTTCGGCATAGAACTTACAGAAAAAGCTCCGGCCATACTGGACGAAAGGATACATAATAAAACAGGATTTACAACATTTCAGGTTACGAATGCATTCGTGAGGGACGGAGAAATCCATGCAAGGCCTCTGGAAACTACGGCATCAGGAAGAATCTCCTCGCTTCTCAGGGGCAATTCCTTTACTTTAATAGGCGAAAACCTCGAGGGCATAGAGAAGGATGGCAGAATAGTAATAAATATTGTAGGTGATATAAAATGGGAATGATTTTTCACAATCTTATAAAATTTCGGGAAGCTGAGGAAAAGATATGGAATAATTCTGTAAAAATTTGCGAAACCGAGAGGATAAAGATAGGCGAGGCCAATGGCAGGGTATCCGCTGAGGATGTATTCAGTGCCAGCAACCTTCCCCTTTATTCAAGATCCCAGGTTGACGGATACGCTGTGATAGCAGCAGACCTTGCCCCTGCATCACGGGAGAATCCTGTCGCACTGGATCTTTCTGGTGAAACCAGCATAGGAGAACCCGCAGTTAAATTTCCCGGGAATGGGAAGTGCATAAAGGTACCCACCGGTGGTGTCATTCCCATTGGTGCCGATGCCATGGTGCCATTTGAGGATACTGAAACACATGGAAACCATATCATATTCTTCAAAAAAATTGAACGTTTCCACGAGCTTTCTAACTCCGGCATTGATGTAATAAAGGGTGAAAGGCTGATTGGCAAGGGATCTGTTATAGATCCGAGAAGCATTGCGGTAATGGCATCCACCGGAATAGGAACTGTAAATGTTATCAGAAAGATCAGAATAGGCATAGTATCAACCGGGAATGAACTGCTTTATCCTGGGCAGGAATATGAGGAAGGTAAAATTTACGAATCAAACAGCATATCCATATATTCTGAACTCTGCAGGCACCCTGCCTTTGAGGTTAAAAACTATGGAATTATAAGGGATAACTATTCAGAAATAAAGAATGCCATAGATAGTTCCATAGAGGAGAATGATGTAACCATTACTATCGGTAGCACATCTGCCGGGGATCACGATATGGTTTACCTTGTACTTGGAGACAAAAAACCGGGAATAATTTTCCACGGAATAAGGGTTAAGCCAGGAAAACCTGCAATATTTGCAAAATCAGGGAATAAGTTGATCTTTGGGCTCCCTGGATTCCCAGTATCGTCGATGATGATACTTTATTCCCTTGTTTTACCAGCCCTATTCTCCATGGCCGGGCATGTGTTTTCCTTTACTGAAATAAATGCCACATCAGGGGATCGCATTGAACTCCACCAGGGAAATACAGACCTTCTTCTGTTAAAACTGGTAAACCGCGGCGGATCATATTATGCTTACCAGGTTCCCGGCAATTCCGGCTCAATATCGAGAATAGGCAGGGCAACAGGCTTTTCAATAGTATGTTCAGAATCATCATATCTGTCACCCCATTCCAGCCTGATTGTAAAGTTATTCACATCTAAAATTCCAGAAATTCTATTCTACGGGCAGTACCTTCCGGCCACGGATCATATACCCGGCCAGATACTGGATGTGTCTACATTCGTTGAAGCGGGGAAGAATGAAATTGTCAGGTCAATGGAATACGGCGACGCGGATGTTTATTTTTGGAATTACAGGGATCTACCCGATATGACAAATTATTATGATTCCGTGACATTTAAAATTCCATACGGGGTGGCGTACAGGCACATTAATTATAAAACCATGGCATTGATGTACCGCGGATCGGGGCTGTATGAATATTCAGAAGGAATACCTGAACTTAATGACATAACCTACCTTGAGAATCCAGAAATTATCTGTGATTACGTACGAAGCGGAAGGTGCGATGCAGGGATAACATACAAGCAATACGCGGAACTTTATTCTCTGGAGTTTGAACAGAAAGGGTACATAACCTTCCATGTACTTATAAATAAAGAGAGCAAGAGATACAAAGAACTGAAAAATGCCCTTGCCTCCCTTGATGGAGCAAATCAATGAGAGCAATAATTTTCGCAAAGAAAAGCCAGAGGCTCAGGGATAAGCATAGCATGGACCTATGTGGCGAGTGCCTCATAGACAGGGTTTCAAGGATAATTTCCCAATCCCACTTATTCGAAGAAATAATAATTTTTACGAAGGATCCATCGGTATCATCTAAATATTGCAGGACAGAATATGATGCAACTGACGGTATCCTCATTGATTCTATTCTATACTGCATTGAGAAATACAGGAGATTCCTGGCAGTTGGCGGGGATATGCCATTTATAGATGTCTCACTGATTCGCAGTATAATTAGCAATTACCATGGAGATACTATTGCATGCACATCTGGTGGATTTTACCAGCCCCTTTTTACAATATATACCGAAAAACTCTATAAACCCATGAGAGAATACAGAAACTCCGGTGGGGAAAGTATAAGCAGGTTTCTCAGCATCTCTGGCATAGAAAGTATTGATGCCGATGGTAATAAATTAGGTAGCATCAATTATATCTCTGATCTTTATGAGGCAAGAAAGCTTCTCTGTAATGGCAACCTTTAAGAGAATATATTAATTTCCAGATTATTGTGCAATAATGTCAACGAGTCTGGGGATTTCTTCAGGGTAGGTTATGCATTCGCCTGTATATGTGCTGTTGTTGGCTTTTATAATATAATCATATCCGTATTTTAAATAATTCTCATTGCCGAGTATAAGAAATCTGGTACCTTTTCCATAGTCCCTAAAACCCTCTATAAAAATTATATCATAATCCGTATTTTCATTGATTATTCTATCAAGTTCCATATGCTCCCTGACCATTTTATATGTTCTGTCAGGCATTACTCCGTATGTTGTATGGGCACCAGCGTTTTCCATAATCCACGTATCCTTTCCTCTAGTATCCAGTGATATATTGTTATGCGGAATGCCCTTTATATAAACAATTTTATACTTTCCAGAGAGAATAGAAACAAGATTTTCAATTACCGTGGTTTTTCCTGATGAAGAGGACCCAAAAAATGTGAATATTTTCATATAATGAAATTACAAATAAATATAAAATTTTAAAGGAACAGGTGGTATCCCAGGGCAAAGTTCAATGTAGCGGCAAATGTGAGATACATAAGCCATGTACCTGTAACAAGCTGGAAAAAGGCTTTGGTTCTTCCCCATGAAGGCGAGTGTATAAGACTGGCCGGTATATCGCTGATATAGACCAGAGCAAGCAGTATAAACAGGATCATCACAGGTATATCATGACCCAGGCCGAATACCACAGATCCTATTATTGAAATCCATAGAAAACCTACAGCCATGAACCCATCCACTGTGGTATCTGCATTTTTATACTTGTTATATCACAGGGCAAACCAGTGTACACCATAAGCAGTGAATGCAAGCCCGGCCATGTACAGTATTGGCGAGGACCTAAAAGCAGTGAATACAGTCAGTCCCAAAAATATGTATGTTCCCGCAAGAAACTGCATAAATCCTGGCATAAATATACCCCACAAACCCATGGCATGGTTAACATTTTCATTGCTTTCTTTAGGGTATTTGAAAAAAACAGCCCCTCCAAAAACAAAATAACCGATTCCCAGACCGAAGAACCCAACCGCCAGTGGCGGTAAAGCTGCTGCAATCATAAATTAATAATCATTTGTTGTATTTAAGCTCTAGTATTTTATTAAACATATTGTATATTATAATGCAATAAAGATAATGCGTTGGCTTCATACTTAAGCGTTAAAGTCCCGGTAGCATAACATATAAATAACAATGAATCCTTGTATAATTGTGATGATATGGCCGCAGGCAAAATTTCTATTGATGGGGATCAATTCAATGCAGACCGGGATAAAACCATATTGCAGATAATGATGGAGAATAACATAGATATTCCCCACGTGTGCTATAATCCCGCTCTGGGTGCGATAGAATCCTGTGATACATGTATAGTAAATGTTGATGGCAAATATTTGAGGGCATGCTCAACAAAGGTTAAGGAAGGCATGCAGGTAAAATATAATGATTCTGAGGTGAAAGGCAGGCAGGTGGAGGCAGTTAATAGAATACTGCATAACCATGATCTTTACTGTACTGTTTGCGAGAACAATAACGGGGACTGTGCACTCCACAGTGCTGTGGATACACTCAGCGTTACCAGGCAGAAATATCCATTCAGATCCAAGGGGTATGAGGTTGATTTAACAAATCCATTTTACCGGTATGACCCGGACCAGTGCATTCTATGTGGAAGATGCGTGGAGGCATGCCAGGATGTAGAGGTTAATGAAACATTGCATATAGACTGGTCACTTGACCGGCCACGTGTTGTCTGGGATGATGGAAAGGCAATAAATGATTCATCATGTGTATCCTGTGGACACTGTGTTACTGTGTGCCCGGTGAATGCATTAATGGAAAAATCAATGCTTGAAGAGGCAGGTTATTTCACATCACTTACAAGGAAGGCAAAATACAATCTTATTGAATTCGGGAAGGACCTTGAAAAGCCTGTTGGCAATGGCCTGATAATGAAGGTCAGCAATATTGAGGCAAAAATGAGGGAGGAGCAGATAAAAAAGACCAAGACCGTATGCACATACTGTGGTGTCGGGTGTTCCTTTACAATGTGGACTAAGGGAAGAAAAATTTTGAAGGTTCAGCCAGAGGTTGAATCACCTGCCAACGGCATATCAACATGCATAAAGGGAAAATTCGGCTGGGGCTTTGTCAACAGTGATGAACGCCTGAAATTCCCACTTATAAGAAAAAATGGGGAATTTGTAAGGGCATCCTGGGATGAGGCCATAAAATTTGCTGCAAAGGGCCTGAAAAAGGTTTCTGATAAATTCGGAAATGAATCCATTATGTTTATAGCATCCTCTAAAGGAACAAATGAGGAATCGTACCTTATGCAGAAACTGGCAAGGCAGGTATTCCATAACAATAATGTTGACAACTCATCAAGATTCTGCCAGGCTCCTGCCACAACAGGATTGTGGAGAACCGTTGGATATGGCGGTGATGCCGGTTCTATTCAGGATATATACAAATCAGAGCTTGTAATGATTGTTGGGGCTAACACTGCCGAATCACACCCTGTACTTGCAACAAGGGTAAAGAGGGCACATAAGCTGAATAAGCAGAAGCTAATAGTATCAGACCTTAGAAAAAATGAAATGGCCGAAAGGGCGGATATTTATTTGCACCCATCTCCTGGTACAGATATAGTCCTATTGTCTGCACTTTCTAAATATATAATAGACAAGGGCTGGTACGACAGGGAGTTTATAGAAAAGAGGGTTAATAACTTCGACGATTACCGCAAAAGCCTTGAAACATTTACACTGGAAAATGCAGCTAAAATTACAAATATACCGGAAGATCAGATAATTAAAACAGCAGAAATGATACACAGCGTAAAAAGCATGTGCATACTGTGGGCCATGGGGATAACACAGCATTCCGCAGGCTCAGACGAATCCACTGCTATCTCCAATTTGCTCCTTGTTACAGGGAATTATGGCAGGCCAGGAACAGGCGCATATCCATTGAGGGGCCATAACAATGTGCAGGGTGCCAGTGATTTCGGCTCAATGCCCACATATCTTCCAGGGTACCAGCCAATAAAGGATGAGGAAGCCGTTAAAAAATTTGAAAAGGCATGGAACACTGAACTTTCAAGAAAACCTGGAATTGATAATGTATCCTGCATAGAAAATATAGATAACGATAAGGTCAAGGCAATGTACGTTATTGGACAGGAAATAGCCTCAACTGGGCCTGATGCAGGAAAGACAAGGGATGCCCTTGAAAAACTGGATTTCCTGGTTGTCCAGGATGTATTTTTCTCTGAAACCGCAAAATACGCTGATGTTGTATTACCTGCCTCGGTGAGCCTTGAAAAGGAGGGTACATTTGTTAACACAGAGAGGCGCATACAGAGAATTTACCAGGTTATGGAGCCATACGGTGAAACAAGGCCGGACTGGGAGATTATACAGGGAATAGCCAACTCCCTCGAGGCTGGCTGGCATTACAGCCACCCATCTGAAATAATGGATGAGGCATGTTCACTGTCACCCATATTTAATGGAGTAAACTATGAAAGGCTGGAGGGATTCAAAAGCCTGCAGTGGCCAATGGTTAACGGGCATGATTCGGAGTACCTGTATGCAGACAGGTTCAATTTCCCTGACGGAAAGGCAAGGCTTTACCCTCTTTCATACAGGCCACCACTTTCAATATCAGAGGAGTATCCTCTGCATTTGAATAACGGAAGGATGCTGGAGCATTTCCACGAGGGGAATGAAACCTTCAAAACTGAGGGAATAAAGGAAAAGGTTCCTGATACATTTCTGGAAATTTCACAGAAACTTGCAGATGAATATGGAATAAATACAGGAGATTATGTACGTGTTACTTCAAAGTGGGGGAGCATAAAACTCCGTGCACTTATCACTGAAAGGGTAAGTGGGAATGAGCTTTATATGCCAATGAATGCTGCTTCTGATGATGCTACTGTAAACCTTCTCACATCCTATAACAGGGACCCAGATTCGGATACACCATCATACAAGGAGTTGCCTGTGAAAATCAAAAAATTGAAGGGCAATGGTGGAACCCCGTTACCTGCCAACAATTCCAGATACGGGACCCCGCATCCACAGAAAGGCATAATGGTGAGCGAGAAATGGAAGAGATCAGATTATGTAAAATTAACGGATGATTAAAATGTCTAAACCTATAGAATATATTGAGGAAAAGGAAACGGAGGAGGATTCGCTTATACCGGATGAATACAGGGAAAGCCTTGGATCTTTTCTGAAAACCATCAAGAATCTCAACGATTCCGGTTTTCTTACACTGGTTAACGCCATGGCAGCAAATTATAAGTTTATAATGGACACGTTTTCGGACCAGTTTAACTCTGACACAACAAAAAAATCGGTTACAAATATTATGAGCATATTTGACCTCCTATCAAAACTTGATCCGGATGTGACTGTTAACCTGATGAATCGGCTGGGTGATTCTATAAACAGTGCCGGCAAGCTTCAGGATAAGGGGTTTATGGATATCATGAGGATGCTCAACGATAAAACTGTGGCAGGATATATAACCCTGATTCTGAAGATAATATCCGGTCTTCAGGAGAAAAAATGAGCGGATTTGTAGAAAGAAAAATATTACGGGTCAATAACGGGATTCCTGTAAAAGAAACCGATACGATCACTGTGGAGGAGCCACTGGAAATTAAAATAATCCATAATGAAATTGAATACAGCGTATCGGTTATAATGCGGACTCCCGTGGACGATTTCTCACTGGCGGCTGGATTTCTATTTACAGAGGGAATAGTGAAGGAGAACAGCATAAAAGAAATCAAATATTCAAATTCAGCAAAAGTATCAGAAAGGAACAATATAGTCCAGGTTGAAGTTTCTGATTTTGAGGAAAATCTTCTGGGCAGGAGGAATTTCTATGTAAATTCCAGCTGTGGTGTCTGCGGCAAAACCAATATAGATGATATATTTGTCAAATCCGGAGAGCTTATAAAAAATAAAAGTGTTCTGAATTACGAAGATATCTTAGAAATGCCGGAGATAATGAAAAGGTCACAGAAAATATTTAACAGTACAGGTGGAATACACGCAGCTGCTATTATAGACTATTACGGAAATGTTCTCTCCATTGGAGAAGATATCGGCAGGCATAATGCTGTTGATAAGGCCATAGGGAAGATGGTCCTTAACGGAACCAAAAGAAGCCCGGAGGCTGTGCTTCAGGTCAGTGGCAGGGCAGGATTTGAGATACTCCAGAAAGCTGCAATGTTCGGGATACCGGTTGTAAGCTCAGTATCTGCCCCCTCATCACTTGCCGTTGAACTGGCCGATGAGTTCAATATTACCCTTCTATCATTTGTCAGGGGAAACAGATTCAACGTATATACCCATGGAGAGCGTATAGAACTGAGAAACGGCTATTCACAGGCCTCACGGAATTGATATATTAAACTAATAAATATTTTTATTATTTAAGCAGGTCCCCCAGCCTCCTGTAAAGTGTATCGTCGCAGGGATAATTTAAATAATCTGAAATAAATTCATCAGGATTGCGTTTATATTTCAGGAATCTGCTGATATACTTTTTTAACTGTTCCACAGACCTTTTATCGGGCTGCTTGAAATCTATTCCATTAGAATTTTCTCCGGTATTTATTTTTCCCCTCAGGCTGATGTAACCTATGGCAATATCAATATTATTCACATCTATGCTGTTCTTTATAGCATAAAGTATACGGTACGCAAGCAGCTGTACCCTGTGATGCGACGATCTTTCAGTTGTCTTATCTGTTTTATAATCAAGTATTACATACTTCTTTCCGTTCCCGAATACTGCATCAAGTTTCCCATAAAACATTATTGAATCAGCTTCATCGGAGAACTCCGGGAACATCTGGTTTACCCTTGCTATGACAGAAACCTCAGATTCGATCTGCTCCATGCCATATGCGGATTTTATCTGATTTATGACAGCCCCTATATTGTCAAGCACTTTTCTGTCCTTCATGGATAATATTTCCTCCTGGATTTCTCCCTTGTAAAGTGATTCCGCCATTTCATGGGCATTTAACCCATAATAAAGGGCCTCTGTTTTTTCATTCAATTTTAAAATATTATTTTTTAGGAGCCAGTAAGGGTTGTCCAGGCTTATAAGAGAGTAGGATAGGACATTTTTTGACCTGAAGAATTCATATATTTTTTCCCTGAGCCAGCCATCTTCCTGCTTAATAATTTTCTCTGAAGCTGCATAGTTTCCGGAGACAAACTGAAAGTATGCCTCATCATATTTTGTTTTATCAGGTACCGGAGATTTTTCACTGAAAGCCTCATCTATAACCAGATCTGAATATTCAGGTATGAGATAGCTTGTTGCCTCCCTGGTGGATGCGCATATCCATAATTTTTCCCTTGCCCTGGTAAATGCGACAAAATCAATTCGTATGCTCTCATTTTTTAATTCATCGTCCACATCTATGCCTTTTACTGTTTCTATTATGGATGAAACTATGAGGTCTATATATGCGTCTGATACCCTCGGCTTTTTTGGTAAATATATGACCCGGTCAAATTCTCTGCCCTTGGCTTTATGCACAGTAGTGAGAACTAATTTTGACTTGCCGGCTTTAACGCCATTTTCTGAGTATGACAGATCAAGGAAATCGAAGAAGTTTTCTCTTGTATATTCCTTTTCGCCCTGAAAAAACTCATCAATGGAAGATTTAACAGCTGATGCCGTTAAGAAGTACTCCGGGCTTATGGATGCTGCAGCCGGCAATATTCTCATATCGAAGAGCTTTTTTATTCCCTCTTTTGACAGTTCGGTGTTTCTCATAGAAAAAAATGGACTTCCCCTATCAAATCTATCTATTGTACTGCCATCATTCTGGAGGGATTCTGATATTTCAAAGGCCTCCTTCAGGGATAATCCGGAGAATGGTGTTACTATGGCAGAAATAATATCATCATCCCTATCATACAAAATTCCACGGAGAAATAAGGTAATATCCTTTTTTGCCTCGTTTACAGAATGAACGTTTGAATCACTGGAATACTCTATATTATATTTATCCAGCAGTGTGGATATCATGTCTATCTGTGCGTTTGTCCTTGCTATTATTCCGGTTGTGCCATCATGATTCGCTATTTCCGATATTCTATTTATAACAGATTCTTCCGGCGATTCCGACTGTATTATTGTAACCTTATCGCCTTTATCACGCACTCCCTTGAAATTTTCCAGTTCCTCTGCATCTTTTTCAAATTTCATATAATAATTCTTGGAATATTCCAGGATTGTATCGGTGCTTCTATAATTTGTTTTCATACTTTCCTTTGCCACGCTTTCATCAGACAGCAATGAATTGAATACAGATAATGCTCCACCCTGGAAACCAAAGATGGATTGCTTCCTGTCACCGACCATGAATTTTATATTTCCAGAGGACTTAGCAATAGCGGCTTCTATATCGTTTATGTCCTGCAGTTCATCCACAAACACATATTTATAACGTTTTTTTCCTTCAAATTTATGAAACTCAAACAGCAAGTCGTTGAAGTCAAGGTTTCCCTTTTTTTCCTCATAGTATTTGAACGCCTGGTAGAAATAATCAAATAGATACTGTTCTTCATCAGCATTGATATTTTTTACCCTGCCTGTAGAGAACTTTTCCCTTATTTTTTCTGATATTTTTTCTTTCAGATTATCAATATCATCCGGCGCAATGCCGAAACTTTTGATATACCTTATTGCGTTTTCAAGCTTGGGAACTATTTCGTTTATCACATACTCCCGCCCGTAATTGAAGGCTTTCAACTCCCTCAGTTTTTTATAGATCAGGTATCTGGCAAGGTTGTATGAAATTATAGAATTTTCTGATTTAACACCCGGTAGATGATTGAATGCCAGTGCATGGAAAGTGTATATATTTATATCATAGGCGGTGTGCATAGTAATTTTTCTCTCAATCAACTTTTTATCTATTGTATTCTGAAGCTGTGCCACTGCATTATTGGTGAAAGTAATGCAAAGTATATCATCGGGAGATACTCCATCTTCTATGAGATTAACTACCTCATCTGCTATTCTGGTTGTTTTCCCGGTACCTGGATTTGATATTACCAGCGTATCTTTATTTATCATTTAGAATCTAATTGTTTACTGTCTAATAAATTCTAAGGTATATTGGAATAAAATGGGCTTTTAAGGCCACCATTTGATGAAACTCAAGTTATAATTTCCGTCAACCATGCTAATAAACACCTTTAGAAGTTATTATCTCTTTGATGCTTAAACTTCATGGATAATTGATATCCCCTAATCCTGTTTCCATCTCTAAATCCATTATTCTGTGGGTTTTAGAATTCCTATGCTAGAGTTTTGCAAGAGAATATTTTCTTCTTATTAAAAAAACTGGCTTGTTATAATGTGATTGAACTGATCGAATGGATTCTTTGATATATGGTACACGCTAGAAATCTTTTCTGTGCCCTTTAAATGAATATGCCCAGTCCTGATTGCCTTCATAGGCAGCATTTTCATAACACAGACATTTATAAAATTTCGTTTTATTTATATTCCTCTAGATGTCAGTTTGGTTAATACCTAAATAAATACGTCATGGCATAAGTCTACTGTTAATAATAGTTATATATGTAAAAATGATACACAACAGCAGAGGTTACCGAGTTAGGACAAAGGCGCTAGATTAAGGGTCTAGTCTCGAAGGAGTTCGCGGGTTCAAATCCCGTCCTCTGCATGAATATTAAGAATTATTTTGTTAAATATAAGCAAATTTATATCATACAGGCTCAATTTAAGAGATAGATTCATTAAAAATAGTTTGAATTAATCCTTGTAATGAATTGTTATTCTGGTATACCGTTCCTGAAATATTACGCATACCATGCAGATACGTCATGCAATCACCAGAATCTTCACTAATTATATGATCTGGTACAGGTAATCATTCTTCATAGACTCCCAGGAAGCATTCCCGCTGAAGGTTAACTGGTACCGCACAGATCTAGTCCCCTGACTAAAATAGATAATTATGATAATCTATCCATGCTAAAGGTTATTATTGAAACAATACACATAAAATTCAAAAACTTTTGTTTAACCATTATATATTATTTAATTCAATATATAGCAGTTAAAAAAATAAAAAAATTATTTAATATTCCTTTATTGCGGATTTAACCTTCTCAAAAAGTTCTGGAGTTATCTCGTTTATTCCATGTGCATTCTTTGCATGTACCTGGATTACCGGTATTAACTCATCCACAGAGTCAGCCTTTACGTCAAAACCACAATCCATTCCTATATCCTTGCATTTAAATTCGTATCCCATTTCTACCATATCACTTATTATCCTGTAATATTAAAACTAGGCGTATCACATGTGTAATATATTTATAGATTATTGAAAATATATTCCTCTATTATCTTTTCTATTCCACGCCTCAATGTGGCCTGTACGGATTTTTTACTTATTCCCATTTCCTGTGCTATCCCATCAAGGTCTATTCTTCTATTGAAATCAAAATAGCCCTTTGAATATGCCATGTATAATATTTCCTTTTGCCTCAGGGTTAATTCTCCCGGTAAGCGGCTATCTGACTCATAATATCTATATTTTATTCCCTCAATGTTTTCCTGTAAATTCTTTAATGAATTCTTATTTTTTAAAAGAATTTTATACTGCACTTTCTGGTTCTCAAAAATTTTTACTGATATTATCATGGCGCCCGAGGCGGCTGATGCCTTGCATATTTCACAGCTTTTTGTTTCCATCCACGTTTTATCTCTCTGATTTTTATACACCGTAATGTTATCATCCCTGAGAATCTCTCTGTTTTCAGAGTAATTTTCAATTCCCATGAGGTGGTTTGTATATTCTATTCCCGGATTTATCTGGAATATTCTGGCTCTAACATTAACCGTAGAGAGTTTCTTTAAGACCCCACATGATGGTTTTTCAGCAGTTAATAAAATTTCTATTAAGTTTGCGGGCATTTAAATGTAATAAACTAAACGTTAATAAATTATAGTTTTTAATTGGGAAGTGCGAATCCAAATGCCTTTGGCATAGAGGGTGATCTCAGGCATCTCTAAGAATTAATATTTGTCCATTTAATTTTGTTTTACAAATTAAATTCATTAAGAATGCCACTTACTTTTTTGTATATTCCTTTAGCACAGGATACAAGAATCTGCCTGTTTTCCATTTCACCTGAAAGCGCCATCGCTATTGATGAAACATCAGTAATTCCCTGTTTTTTACTGCTGAAATATACTGTAGCATAATTCTTTATTCTTCCCCTGCCAGAAAAATATAGTGGAGGTATAATATCAATTATATACTCATGTGAATTGAACTCTTCCAGGGACTCTTTAACGGATTGAAGTTTTTCTTTGCTGTAACCAGCTCTAAATGCCACCTTAAAAAGTTCACGGTTTAGAATATGTTTTAACATATCGGAAGAGTCTCCTTTTTTAATTTTCTCCATAAATTCAAAATCATTTAGCTTGATATCTTCAATACTCCTATCTTTCATGTCCATATAGGCATATCCCAGCATCTTCTGCGCTATTCTGCACGTTTTATGGAAATAAACAGTATTGAACATCAGGATCCTGGTTATTATAACGGATTCAATTGTCGGTATTGATTTCTCAACTCCGATCAGTTCATTATCATCTACCACTACTGTGTTGAATAATCTTTTGTAATCAATCTGGCCCATTGTTACACCGCAGAAAAGTGCATCTCTTCTTAGGTAGTCTATTTCATCCACATCCATGGGGCCACTGACTATTTCAGAAAACAGCGGATATTTTTTCGATGTGCCTGTGGCAACATCTGCTATATCTTGCGGGTTATATCCGTGCTGTTTCAATATGTCCGGTATATTGCTATCATTATACGGGGAAGACCCTTTAATAATTTTTTTTGTGATATCTTCATGGACCACTCCGTAAAGGCTGTGAAACTCTTCTTCTATTCCATGGCTGAATGGCATATGCCCAATATCATGCAGCAATGCAGCAAGAGCCGGAATGTTGCTGTCAATGCCCAGAGCCTCCATAAGTTCTTTAGCCAGAAACATGGAACCCAGGGAATGTTCAAATCTTGTATGGTTGGCTCCGGGAAATACGGTATTGCATAAACCCAGTTGCTTTATATACCTTAACCTCTGAAAATACTTTGAATCAACTATTTCGTTGAATATCCCCTCTATTTTTATAGGCCCATTTACAGGGTCCTGAATAATCTTGTACATAATAATCGTAATACTGGACACGCCTGGTTCAGTCCAGGTGTTTTGGTAGCGTCCTCCACTTCCTCTCCTCCCCGCACCCTCTCAGCATCGATGGTCCAGGATACCGTTGTTCCCTTCCGGGCCTGGCGGGTTTTCCCGGTAAATTGCATGCATATCTTCCTTTGAAGTTATACATGCAAACCCCCGATCCAAAAGGACAGAGACTCTACGATTTCATGGAGACTGCCAAAGGCCTGGTTGCCCTTGCCAGGCAGTCGCCCCCGCATTTCGGCACGGGTCACAGGGAGGGCCTGGCTCCCCGGTCTAGTCCAGTATAACAGCAATGTAGACATGTTAAAAAAATTTTGCTATTGTTTGAAATATTGCCGAGCCCTTATATAATCATCTTGATAATTAAGATTGAAGAAACTCTTATCTTCTATTTCTATGTTAGTATACGATAGCTCCTTATCTTCTGGCCTTCTAAAGAAAATTGATATTCCCGAGAGTTCACTGTTTACCTTCAAGGTCGCTATGTCCGTTCTGACCTTATCTGATAATTCAATGAAACTTTTCAGGAGATTTCTTGAAAATATAACATCCGCTGGAAGAACAAGCGCAGGTACAGAGCATAAGCCCAGTGAGTACTTAAGATCATCAGCGTAGTTTCCAGTGCCGGTTATTATATTAGTTCCTTCTATATCTGATAGAAATTCTGTATTTTTTGTGATGCAAATATTAACTTTAAAGCCAGCTCCTCTCAATGAAGCAATAATTCTATATAACACTGGTACGCCATTAATATTAAGAAGCATTTTTTTATTATTTCCCATTCTGCTTCCCCTGCCACCAGCCATTATTATTGCATCCACAGACTTTAATGGTTAATAGATAATTTAGTTTTTCCCCGCATTTTCCTGTTTGATTTTATAAAGCATTCTTAGTGGAAAGAATATTGAAATTATGGCAGGAATAATGTAATAAATCATCATGTACTGATCTACAAAAACAGGGACTAAAAAGCTTAGAATAATAAATAATATCCATAGATAAAGTATATTTTTCATTTTTGTTCCAATATACTTCTCCCGAAGGGATAATAGATAAAATAATGCATCTACAAATCCATATTCAATAATAATAACTGGCATGGTTACCGTAATAAAGTTAAAAAATGCTGCACTTTTTTCAATGAAGGGCCCATATTCAGATATCCAGTAAAAAAGTAAACCTATAATAAAAATAAAGACAGCTGATAATGCTGCCATGTATAAATTTATTCGTTTGCGTCTTTTTAAATTTTCTTATATCATGTTATCACCAGGGTTGAGACACAGAAGGCCATACAGATTGATGCGGTACCAAACTAATGGCAAATTCTGTTGCAATAAATATTGCAAACATAACAGCTCCTATAATGATCTTTTTATTCATGATAATATTAATACATGAATATATATATTTTTGTAATAATGATAGTTTCAGGAAGTATTATAACATGTTTTTAAATAATTTTGAGTATAGGCATGGAACGGGAAAACATAATGATTATGGGGTTCCATGCTCAATATCTCATGAAATAGAACGATTTTTGCTTAGCAATCAATGTCTGGCATCGTATTGTATACAATTATCATACACTTTTATATATTGGTACTGTACAATAGGTACATATTTATAATCATAATTTAATATTGTATCGTATGAAAGATTATTATGTTGATGGTGAGGAGAAATTCGGATATTTTACAACATCATTTTACGACGTTTTTGCATGGCGCATGCTCAAAAAGCTTTATAATTTCACTATTCAGGAGGTAAAAAACATGTCTCCATCGTCAGTGCTGGATATAGGTGCCGGTCCAGGCAGGTTATCAGTAATGGTTGCTAAGCAATTTCCCAATGCAGAATTCTATACTGTCGATCCATCGGAATACATGGTAAGGGTAGAGAATAAAAATTTTGAGAAGGCTGGCATAAAGGCTACGTGCAAACCTGGAAGCAGCAGGGAAATACCCTATGAACGAAAATTCGACCTCATATTTACAACATTATCATTCCATCACTGGGAAAACAGGGATAGCAGTATTTCATATATACTGTCAAAGCTTTCTGATAATGGAACTTTTCTTATCGTAGAATTTATGGAAGATTATTATAAATCACCTGTATCTCTGCACAAAAAGCATTCAATATCTAAGAAATATGCAGAATCCCTCAATTTTGACGGTTATGAAAAGAAAATAAACACCTCTGGAGAATTCATATCGGTGAGGTTTACAAAAATTTAAAACTAATTCTGTGACTGTTCCAGTCTTTTGATTAATTCATCGGCTTTTTTCTCAACATCTGGTGACATGGATAAGGTGTCCGGCCATGGCCTGTTATAATTTTCAGCAGGGGATTTTCTGGTCGCATCAATGCCCATTTTTGACCCGAGATTGAAAAGCCTTGCAGGATGGTCAAGCGAATCAGTGGGAGTATTAGGAACCATGAAAACATCGTTTACAGGGTCTATCCTGGTTGTCATTGCCCACATGACCTGCTTCATATCATGTACATCCACATCATCATCAACCACAACTACTATCTTGGTAAACATCATCTGCCCGGTTCCCCATATGGCGAACATTACCTTTTTTGCCTGTCCCGGATATCTTTTCTTTATGGATACAACTATCATGTTGCTTACAACAGTTTCTTCGGGTATATTCATATCCACAATTTCCGGTATCTGAATCTGTATCAGTGGGAGAAACATTCTCTCTATTGCCTTGCCGATTTTTACATCCTCATGCCATAATTTTCCAACTATTGTTGTGGAATATATGGGATTAAGCCTCTGCACAATCTTTTTTATATGGAATACAGGAAACTCCTCCTCAAGTGAATAGTAGCCTGTATGGTCACCGAAAGGCCCTTCTACCCTTGTTTCGCTGGGGTCTATGTAACCTTCCAGCACTATCTGAGAGCTGCGAGGATATTCAAGGTTTACTGTTTCCCCCTTTATAAGTTCGAGATGTTTTTTTGCCAGTATTCCCCTGAATGAAAACTCATCTATTCCATTTGGAAGCGGTGCTATGGATGAGAAGAATGTTAATGGGTCAACACCTATGGCAACTGCAACATCCATGATTTTCCCCTCCTGCTTATACCTGTCCATGTGTTCTGCCCCGCCCTTGTGTATATGCCAGTGCATGCCGGCAGTTTCATCATCGTATACCTGCATTCTGTATGTTCCGACGTTCCTTGTACCGGTATCAGGGTCCTTCGTTATCACAACAGGCATTGTTATGTAACGCCCCCCATCCTTTGGCCAGTTCTTTGTTATCGGATATTCAGTGAGATGCGGGTCAACCACCTCAAATTCTGAACCCTTCCTGTTATATACCTTGGGCTTTATACCGCTCATTTCCTTGAGCATCTCAAGCCCCCTTGATATCATTGATTCCGTGTCGTCAGGTATCCTGACTATATTTTTCAATTTAAGGCCTATATTGTATGGAGTATCACCCAGTATTGCCTCGATCTTCTTTTCAGATGAGAATATATTGCCTAAAACCGGCATCCTTGAACCTTTAACATTGTTAAAAAGTATTGTTTTTTTCTTGCCTATTCTCTCCTCCTCACTGAGTATGTATGTAAGCTCGAGGTCCGGGTCCACCTCTTCGTTTATCTTTATAATGTCGTTATTGCCCTCCTGGTATTTTATAAAATCATTCAAATCGTCAAAAGTCATATGCAATAATGCCTTAATGAAATATAATTTTTTATCTCATAAAATGGATTCTCGGTTTTATTACAGAGTTATAAAAATCCATAAGGGATATTATAACTATGAGAATACCTGCAATGAGTGCAAAGATGCCGGCTATGATGAGTATGGCAGATAGTGTGTCTCCCAGACCAGCAGGTAGAGCTGCCAGGTTTGTGGAAACCATTGAGGCACCTGTTATTATCATGCCTATAGCAAATATGAACAGCCCGAGGGATTTACCTGATTCGGTTAGAAAGTCTGCAACAATCTGGCTTGATTTGAACAGGAATGCAAGTACAAGCAGTATCTCCAGAATTATGAATGCCTGCGCCCACAATGCTGAATTAAGGTATGATGTGCCGAAAGTGAATATATAGGGCATTAAAGGATATCCAGCCATGGCAATGTAAGCCAGTATGGCTGCTACTATTATCATAACACGTGATAAGAGTTCATCATCCTTAAAATAATAATACATAAAGCCAAAGGCAAGGCCCACAAACCCGACTATTCCGGGGAAGAGGCCTGTACCTGCATTAATTTCCAGTATTATTTCAGATATGAAGATTATAGCAAATAGCCCAAGGGAGAGAAAAATTAATCTGTCTGTTATCTGAAGCTTTCCTGTTTGATAGATGCTCAGGAGTATTACTGCATAAAATATATCAAACAGTATAATAAATACAAGCCCGGTTTTGAATAAAAGGTCATGACGGCCTGTCAATGTATACAGTGTGTTTATCAGTGAAGCCGCGATAAAGAATCCTATCGATATGAATAAAAGTAACCTGGATACTCTGTCTATCTTGGCCATGGAATCGCCGCTTGTATAATCTGACATGCAGGCTATAACTAAAAATTATTATTTAGACTTTGCCCCAGTATATTTTGTATTGCCATTCAGGGATTCTATGGCATCCAATGGTTTAATCATTGCAACTCCCTTTTCTGTCAGACTGTATACAACCCGATGTGGTTTTTCCGATACTGTTACTTTACTGATAACTCCCTCCTGGTAAAGCAGTTTCAGGGCCCCTGTAAGTGCCTTGGGTGTTATATTGTCCATTCTGTTATATATGTCCTTGTATCCGGATTTCCCGTTTATTGATAGAAATTTGATTATTACCGGTTCCCATTTTCCCTTAAGTGGTTTCAATGCTGCGCTCAACGGACATTCATTTGAATTCATTTTCCTCCCTCTGCTGGTATCTGGTGATCATACCATTTTCCATTATATCCATGCTTGACCTGTAATTTTTCCCATTCTTACTGAATTTAATTCTGGCATTCCACTTCTTTAATCCAGAATAATAAAATATATCCTCAAATTCAATATCGTCAATATCTATATTTTCTGTTTTTGCCATATCTTCCATGATCATATTTTTTAAATCTTCCATTTTTCCAATGGTTAATTTAAACTCCATAGGTAATAAATGCAATAGGTTATTATAAGCCTTTTTAAATTTAGAAATAACAAATCTGCCAAGTATTTTATATTGCATTTCCATTTATTTTGATGGACGATCGTGTAAAAGCCATTAACTTTATTAGAGAATACATCCTGAAGAACTATAGCGGTGTGGAAAATATAAGAATACGTGAGTTGAACCACGATAAATACACCGGTAACTGGACATCACATACAAGTTTCAATGACATTGAAAGAAGTTATGAAATTGCACTCGTATTCAATGAGGATAAAATAATTTTTGTCAAAGAATTTATATAAATGTATAGCCATCGGCGAGATTTGAACTCGCGACCTGTTGATTACGAATCAACCACTCTACCTGCTGAGCTACGATGGCCTGCAGTATATTGCAATTCCTGATGGAATTTTTGGATAAAAATATGTTGATTTCTGGGGAAATATCCTGTTCTGCATGGTCAGGTTCAGAAAATCATCCTTGTGCCAGGGAGGTATAAGCACTGCAAATTCGCATTCATGGCTGTCAACAGCGTTTATGGCATCTGTTGTGTTATAGATAAAACCGATTTTGGTTTCCATTTCTTCCCTGCTCAGGCCGAATGCATTTTCAAAGAGAATCCTGTTTATTATCTCTGTAGAAAGAGGTTTAGAAGGGCCGAAAGTCTCATTTATGGCATATTCTTTGGGGATGAGCCTGTAGAACAAACCCCTGCTATAAACTCTTATACATCCATCATCTTCCATCGTTTTTTCCGTATATATATCGAATAAATTTTTTATCCTGTTCAGGTTTTCCTCGAAGTTAAGCCTGTAAACCAGCCTGTCAACACCTCCTATCATTAATCCATTTCCATAAATTGATGTTGTATAAGCCAGTGCATAGTTCCAGAAACTGTCTCCTGTCTCAGCCTCCAGATTCTTTATTGCCTGCGTTCTATGATGGCCATCAGCCACAATCCCCTGAACATTTTCAAGTGATTCTTTTATCCTTATGATGCGACGGGGGTCATCCAGGAAATAAACATAATTTTCCACCCCCCGGGGTTCCTCAAATTTGAATTTTTCCTCCAGGTCAGATGCATATCTTTTTATCAGTTTGTCGAAGCTGTTATCTGGGATAACTATGAATATGGGTTCTGGTTCAGCCTGTAACTCTTCCATTATCTCCTGTCTTTCCCTTACCTGTTTATCAAATGTGTTTTCATGTGCGCTTATGGCACCGTTAATTTGAAGCAGTGATATAATTCCGTACCTCGATACAGCCTCTTTATTTATGTAAAATATCTGTTTCAGGATTATTATTACGTCCCTGCTGTATTCATAAACAAGATGATCTTTCAGCCATTTTTCAAGGATTTTTTTCGGGCTCATTCCCGTGTTTCCTGACTCAGGCATGCTCAGTGTGGTTATATTGCACTTTGCAGAACGCAATTTTTTTTCCTGCTCCGGTGTAATGGTATCAAAAGGGGGAGAAACAACGTCCCTTATATCACATGAAAATAGATAGGGTTTAAATTCTTTAACGTTCATTAAATCACCATCAAATCTCTTAATTTTTGGATATTGGATAAATAATTTTCATCCCCGCCGGGAGTTTCCATTATCATGGGAATCCCGTTGAATGAACTGTCGTTTATTATATTCTTAAATCCGGCATTACCGATGAAACCATCTCCTATATTTTCGTGCCTGTCCCTCTTTGATCCACGTTCAAACATGGAATCATTGATATGCATGGCATGGATATTTTTCATTATGCCCGATGATTTCAGGCTTTCAATGGACTCGCTGTATTTATCAACAAGGTCATACCCCTCTGCAAAGAAATGGCAGGTATCTAGGCATATTCCTGTTCTATTCTTTGAGATGTCCATCATGGACTGCATTTCTTCAATTGTTGCCGGAACTGTGCTGCCCTTTCCAGAAGAGTTCTCAATGAGAAGCCTTACATTCCCTGTTTCGATTGAATTGATTACGCCCATTATTGATTCGATGGCATGCTTTCTGTCCCTGTTTGATCCGGGGTGGAGTACAAGATATTCAATGCCAAGGCGGTTGCACACCCCAATTTCATACTTCAGGTCATTCACCGACCTGTCTACCAGTTCATTATTTTCCGAACCAAGATTAAGCAGGTATGTAGCGTGTACAACAGGCTTTTCCATTTTAAATTCCCTGACATTATGTTTAAAATTTTCATATTCCTCATCGCTTATTTCTCGATATTTCCATTGAAGATTGCTTTTTACAAAAATTTGGAATGTATTGAATCCGAAGGAATTGGCCCTCCCCGGCGATAAAGCTATGCTCTCTGCTATTGAGACATGCCCGCCTACGAGCTTATTCCTGCTCTCGAAATCACATCTTAATTTCATCGTTCATCATCATATTTATGAACTGCAATACATGAAGAGAAAGAATAGGGTTATCAGTATATCCGCAGGCATCCAGGTCAGCTCCGGCAAGCATTGCCCTTGAGTCATCACTTGCAACATCTGTTGCTATCAATCCTTCTTTTCTGTAAACTATTGTATTGTGCGGGACTCTCTTATTCGGTGGCGTTATAAAAACAACCTTTACTCCCCTCTTCAAAGCGTTTTCTATATTTTTCTTCAATTCACTCCTGATCTCCCTTATACGTGGTGTTGCGATAAGGATTTCCCTTTCTGTAAGGTCAAACATCTCGGCCATTTTGCTCATTACCTTCGACCTGCCATATATGGTAAAGACCAGCTGGGGATCACCTTTTGACGGAAGCACATCCTGTAATTCCTTCAGATCATCAAATAGCTTATTGACACTGCTAATGAAATCCTCCTTTATTTTTGACATATCCTCAGGCTTGAACATCCTGGGCCTGCCCTCTGTTTCCCTTGCAAATCCACGCGCCACCAGTGATTCCATGACCTTATAAGCAGATGTTCTGGGAATACCTGCCGTGTCTGCAATAGTATCAGCATTTGCCACACCGTGATATACTAATGAGGCAAAGGCCTGGGCTTCATAGGATGAAAGCCCAAGGATTTTGAGCATGTTTGCTGTTTTCATTATGTGTTCTGGATTAGCTTCCATAACTAATAAATGCCTTATTTATTTAAAACATTTTCTATTTTTCCTTTACTACAGTGCGATTATATTATGCTTGAAATCTAATCCAACGCAAATATTTATTATAAGTAACAATTTTAAAACAGGTAGTCTCATTCAAAGACCAGGCAAACACCCCACCCAACTGGCATAATTAACGTATAGTACATGGGAATTAGACGGCGCAACATAAAGGATTTGAAACATTTCCTGTGCATCCGGCGTAAAGAGAAACCGTAACCTTATGTACAGTAATTACATTTCACTTTATGTACAATAAAAATGACGAGATAACAAAAAAACAGATATCATTTGTCAATGACCTGATCAAGAGGGAAGAATCAAATCAGAAGGTAGTAGAAGATTACGTAAAGTCACTGAAGAAAGGTTCTCTCGAAGAATTAACAAAAAAAGAGGCATCATTGCTTCTGGACATGTTGCTTAAAAAATA
Source organism: Thermoplasmata archaeon (assembly GCA_021806295.1). Classification (GTDB taxonomy): domain Archaea; phylum Thermoplasmatota; class Thermoplasmata; order Thermoplasmatales; family Thermoplasmataceae; genus Ferroplasma. The sequence continues at coordinate 30,669 of JAJZXS010000044.1, read as the reverse complement.
AAAATTAATAAAATAACACTGTATTACCTCCCGATGGACAAACTGGAAATTCTCAAATCAAATACCTCGGAAGTGGTTACTCCCTCAGAGTGCGAAACCCTATTCATAGGAAACGGCCAGGGTTACATAGGTTTTGAACCATCTGGCCTTCCCCACATAGCTATACTGATTTATGTCAATAAAATTAACCAGCTTGTTGAACTTGGATTTCATATGAAGGTTCTGCTTGCAGACTGGCACGCAAGGGTCAATGATAAACTCGGAGGCGATATAAATCTCATAAGGGAGAGTGGAAACAGGCTGAAAAACAGCATGATCTATGCAGGATTGAGCCCGGAGGTTGAATTTATCTGGGCATCTGATGTTGTGGCAAATCCCAGTTACTGGGAATTGCTGCTCCAGACTGCTAAAAACTCCTCACTTTTAAGAATCAGAAGGTCGCTTCCCATCATGGGGAGAACAGAGGAGGATGCGGACAAGGACTTCAGTAAATATATTTACCCGCTCATGCAGGTTACGGATGTTTTTTATTTGAATTCTGATCTGGCACTGGGAGGCACAGACCAGAGGCATGCGTACATGCTTGCAAGGGATATAGCAGAAAAGATGGGAAGGAAAAAACCGGTTCTCATGGAGATGCCACTTATAGCATCCCTTAAGGGAAGGGGAAGGATGGATGATTTCAAAAAAATGTCCAAAAGTGATCCTGAATCTGCACTGTTTTTAACTGACAGGGAAGATGATATAAGGAGGAAAATCAAAAATGCCTTCTGTCCAATGGGAATAACTGAAAATAATCCAGTAATTGACATAATGAAATATATTGTATTTCCATATTATATTAAATATCTGGAAATCAAGCGTTCGGAGGCTCATGGCGGGCCCTACACTGTTAAATCTTTCAGGGAACTGGAGGAAAGGTACCTGAAATCCGAGATTCATCCAATGGACCTAAAAAAAGCCTTAACGGAAATACTCATAAATATTATATTGCCTGTAAGCAATAAACTTAACAGTGATTAAATGCCATGGATGCCAATAAGAAGTATAGATAAACATGTCCATACAATGCTGGCCAAGATGGACAGCAACCACATGCTTATTATCAAAAGCTTCAAGAAGGATAGAATCGTGACCGTTAAAAAAACAGGGGAAAAGTTTACGGTAATAGAAGAGGGATTTAGGAACCAGAGCATAGATGTTGATGAGAAAGATATAAAAAAAGCCATGAAGGATATACTGGAACTCGAATATCCAAGGTCCCATCAGGTAATGGTCACAGAGCAGGAAATTAAGCATTAAAAATACTTATCGAGATTCGACTGGTTTGCGCCGGAATAACCCTTTTCTATTTGATCCAGAATCTGGTTAATCCTGTTTTGTGAAAAACTATGCTCATTGCAGAGGTAGTCTATGATTCCATCCCTGTCAGGAGGTTTAAACTTTATATCATGGCATTCTGTCACCGGTGGATTATTAAAAAATTCCTTTATTTCATCGAGGTTTTCTATCTCCTTTCCCTTATATTTTAAAACCTTGTCGATGGTGCCAAATTTTTTAATCAATGACAGTCCTGTCTTGGCACCTATGCCCCTAATCCCCGGATTGAAATCGGTTCCCACCAGTATGCCAATGCCAATGAGCTGATCCTGTGTGATTCCGATACTGTCCAGGTTCTCCTTTAAATCTATTATCTCCGGGCTGATGTTGATGAATCTTCCTGTGCCTGATATCCTGCGGCGCCCATACATTGTAAAGTTCCTGAGAACCCTTCTGGCACCGAATAGAAGGCAATCATAATCTTGTGAAACAACCGAATCAACCACTCCTGTTTTGCTCATATATGATGCCTGTGCTTCTCCCTCCGTGGGAGCCTGCACCCAGGGGACCCCCATGAGATCCAGAAGTGCCTTCGACTCAGAAACTATATCGGGCGTAATATAATTGATTCTGGAAGAGAGCGTTTTAATCCTCTCCCTGTCATTATTCTTTATGGCAATATCAAGCTCAGCTATATTCTTGTCTTTTATGGCTTTTCTCTCCTTCAGGGTCTCACTTTTGAGGTGGTATGGTTTTCCGTCAAATGAGTATACTGGCTTTATGCTATTCTGGAGCAGTGTTGCGGTCCGGTAAAAAATCCCGGATAAATGGGATGTAATATTTCCGGAGGAATCCTTCAAGGGTTCACCATCCTCCCCCCTTATGCTGCTGAGAAACTGGTATATAATATTGTATGCATCAACTGAAACTGTAATTCCAGTATTTTCCTTTATTGTTGTTTCATGTTTTACCAGTATTCCTGAAATATCAACTCCCATGTTTACACCTCGCAGGTTATTCCATTATCGGTTATCCTGAACCTTGTGCTGTGGCCCTCTGCTATGGATCGGTGCTTATCTACGGTCAGGGTCCTGGTACCGTCCATGAATTTTTCCACCCTGTAAATCGCCTTCATTGCATGATCTATGAAGAAACCTCCGAAAGGCTCCAGTGAATTGTTGTTTACATCTTCATATATCTGATTTGTTATTAGAACCGGTATCCTGTATTTTAGGGCTATCCCAGAAAGTATGCTTAACTGTTTCTCGTATCCCTCCATTCTGGCCGATGGATCCTTGCCTGTTTCCATTCTGAAAAAATTTGTGAGGGAATCCACTACCATAATTCCTATGCTATGTTTTGAGTCCCTTTTTTCCCCTATTAGTTTGTCAGATTTGATAAGGGCGAGATACTGGTCATCCAGGGACTTAACCCTGTATATGTTCATATGGGGCAAATATTCCGTGCACCCCTTTGATATGCTCAAAAAACGCTCTGTAGAAAAACCTTCGGTATCAACATATATAACGGAACGGCCTTCCTTAAGCACTGAAAGTGAATATATCATTGCCAGGTTGGATTTTCCGGCACCTCCCTCCCCGTACAGTTCAGTTATTATCCCCGGCTCTATTCCGCCATCCATCAGGGAATCAAGGCAGCTATAGCCTGATGGAACCTTCTGAGTTGAATCGTCAAGACTGATCTTTTCCATTTAATTACAGTATCACATAATATAATAAAATGTTTCTAAAAATATACAATATGAACAAATGAAAAAATTGAGATTTTTCGCAAAGATGCAGGATAAAGTCCAGATATCCGGCATTCTAGATATATTTTCATTCAATTTCCCCTGCGAGGAATTTTAATAAATTATTTATAATTAATACAGATACATCCAAAATGGCAAACGTGTACCTGGCTATCGGTGTTATATTTCTAATAATGTCAGCATTATCCTTTGCCGTTGGGCTCTTGTTTCTCGGAATACCTCTCCTGATTATTTTCATAGTTTTAATGGGACTTTATTATAAAACTTCATCAATACACGTAAATAAAAAGGTTTCAAGTATTACCTATGACGGGATAGTTAAAACCGGGGTTTCCAAGATAGAAAAGGGGATCTTTTATATTGAAAAGGACAAATTCATTGAAGTCATGAATAAGATAGGGGATCTTGTTTCCTCCCAGGGAAGCATGCCAGAGTTCGGAATTGATGCACTTTACATTGAATTCAATGGGCAGGAGAGGGCAGAAAAACTTGCTGATCTCATAAATCAAAGGGGAGTAAAGGCCACAGCAGTTCAGGAGCGTTCCATGTGGAAGGTCAAGATAGATTTTACGGAATGATAGATAATCTTTTAAGCAGATTTTTTGTAATTGCCCGATTGATAAATTTATCCGGTTTTCTGTGATAATCTGGATAATGTGCTATACATAGTCAGGGAAACTTTAATTCAATTGCTGTAATTACGTAATATGAAGGATTATGTTCATGCAACTTTTGCATCTACAGGGTCCTGGATAGGAAATATATATGATCTCACTCTTGTAACTTATATATACGCTGAACTTGAAAAATCCTATCACATAGGACTCGGTGTTGTATCACTGCTCTTCGCACTTGGACTCATAGGCAGGTTTTTCGGAGGGCTCTACCTCGGAGCTCTAACAGATAAGATCGGTGCCAGGCGTGTCATGGCACTGAGCACTGCTGGATATGCCATATTTGCCGGGGTGATGGCATTCTCACCTGATGTTTTTATTTTATTCTCTGCAAGATTCGTTCAGGGCATATTTATGGGGGGTGAATGGACATCAGGCACCGTTCTTGGATATGAATTCTCTCCTGCCGATATAAGATCCACAATATTCGGGATAATACAGAGTGGATACGGGATAGGATATGCCTTAACAGGCGTTGCATATATCCTGTTCCTGCCCACCATAGGTGCAACATGGAGGCTTTTCCTCATAACGGGTACCATACCTCTTATTATTGCCCCATATACAATAATAAAGCTTCCGGGCGATAAGCAGGCAATAAAAAAAGCCAAAAATAAAATACATCTCATGGATTATAAAATTCCACTTATCAAGTCCATGATTATGATGTCAGGTTACTTTTCTGCATATTTTGCCATACTCTCATTTTACCCGACAGTGGCACCGTCCTTCGGGCTTCCTCGTTCAATTGTGGGGGTTGTGATGATAGCCTCAAGCATTACTGTAGCAATAGGATTCCTGATCTTCGGAAGGCTTTCAAACAATTTCAGGAAGAAGCATCTGATTATGGCAGGATCATTAGTTGCCCTGGCCTTCTCATGGGTTGCAATGCCATATTTTGGATTTTTAAGGCCATTTGCCCTCCCTGGAATGATTATATTCACCTTCGGGGTGGGATCAATGCCCATAATCCCGCTGCTGCTTATGGATAGAATTGATCCGGCTGTTCGCGGGCTTATCTCCGGGATATCATATAATTTCGGGGCACTTTTCGGTGGACTTATATCAGTACTTCTGGGTGTTATTGGCGGCATTGTGGGATATGTAGAACTTATACTGATAATTGACCTGACCACCCTTGTATGCCTTTTATCAGTTTTTGCAGTGAGCGTTACCATAAAAAAGAAAAAGGATTCAACATCATACTTATCAGGGCTGTCAGGAGATACCATAAAATAATATAATAGAAAAAATAATATGCTATTTTTATCTAATCTATTATGAATTTTCTGGACGAGTTAAAAAATTTAAAGGAGCAATTAAAATCCAAGGACAAATTCACTGTGGATTTTAACTTTGACAACATCGTTATTTCTGGAATGGGCGGATCGGGGATAGTTGGAAATATATTTCAGGAATACTATACAGAGCGCCCCGTGATCTCCATAGGCGATTACGGAATCCCGTCCTTTGTAAATGAAAAGACGCTTTTTATTGCCGTGAGTTACTCCGGGAACACAGAGGAAACAATAAATAATGTTGAGGAGGCAAAGAAAAGAGGTGCCCATGTTATGGCTATTACATCAGGTGGAAAGCTGGAAACCATGGTTGAAAACCCTATAATAATACCTTCCGGCCTCCAGCCAAGGTCTGCACTGGGTTATATGCTCATGCCCCTTTATAATACATTTTCACCAATAGATGATAACAAAATTTCTGCAGCATATGATGTTCTCAACGATATGGACAAAAACCACGGTGAAATGAAATCGGAGGCATTCAAAATTTACGAGAACAGTTCAATTCCAATTATATACGGATCAAAACCTTTCAAATCAGTTGCCTACAGATGGAAAACACAGTTCAACGAAAATGCAAAGACCTTCGCATTCTACAGCTATTTCCCGGAACTCAACCATAATGATACCATGCCGTTGAAATCCGCCTACAGAAGGTCTGAGTATCTATTCTACGCATTCGAATCCGACAATGCCAGAATTAATCAGAGGATAAAAATAACACAGGACATAACAGGAGAGCAGTTTTCTGTAGTTAAATCCCCGTCAAATGATTATTTCGTGAAATTATTCTACCTTATTCATTATGCGGATTATCTCACATATGAACTTGCACTGGTGAGAAATGTGGATCCAACCGATGTATCCACCATAGAGGAACTCAAGGCTAAACTAAGCTAATTTTCCTTCATATTATGATGTCGTGGATGCTATTTCCTTTGAACTCTCCACGATGATTGACCCACCAGGTGGAAGTATCGATTCTATTTCTGACCTCTCTATTCCAAATATTTTAGAAATTTTTTCTGCTGCAGTGGACCTCTTCTCATTTCCAGGTTTTATGATAACATACTTTTCAGATTCTGTTTTCGTTTCTGCCGGGGATATCATTGGCAGCGTATTTCCCTTATAATCTATAAGTGAGATTTTTAACTGCAGGGGCAGGTTGAGTACATAATTTCTTTTTCCGCGGACAATCCATGACCCTTTTGACACAAATTCACCTGATTCAGGAGTTTTGCTTACCTGTGATGGCTCTACCCAGTAGGCAGTTCCGGAACCTATCCCGGCAGGCCAGGCCCTGGACAGTGATACGGCAAATTCGCATGCCTCTCTGATTGTTTCCTCGGTTATGTCGATGCCGTCATTTTTGATGACTGTGCTTGGAGCGCCGTAAAGGTCAGCATGTACATAAATATCATTATCTGACATGTGCTTCTTTACCAGTTTTTCATTTGTTTTTGCATCCCTGCCTGACATTACCATATTTCCGGCAGAACTGGTAAACCAGTGATAGGATTCAAACCAGTATTTTACCCTCTTCTTTTTTCCTGCCTTCTGCCTTTCTTTTAAAATAAGTTTTTTTGTTTCCTCTATGGCCCTCTCAGCACCCTCGATCTTGCTTCTATAATCCTTGGCTGTGCTGAACACCCTGTTTATATTATTCCCCGGTGATTCCACATAGCTCAATACTATGCCGGTATCCTGATAGTTTACCGTAAATGTTCCCCTGGCTGGATTTATGTTGCTGATTTCAAGGCCTGAAAATGTAAAATTTTCACTGTTGTTGTGTTTTACATTGTTATGTACGATGTTGATCAGTTTCTGCAGTGACTGAAAATTCATTTTGAGGTAATTCCCGAAGTCTGTGTATACAAGCATCAATTTATTGAATTCCTCTATGGAACGCTTCTGGGATTCTATCCTTCTCTCAACGCTGGATTTGTTTTTATCCGTTTCCGGGTAGTGCTTTATATAATAGCAGATCCCCTCATTTAAGTCCTCAAATCTGCTGTCCGGATCTTTATTCAATGCAGTGAGCACCACAGGCGATAGAAGTTCATCCTCCTCGTAATAATATGCCATATTCTTTTTTGATTCTTCCATTATCTCCAGTACCGTTTCGTAAAGCCTGTCATAGTCATCTCTTACCTCAGAGGGCATTTTATTTTTCTCTATGTTGCTTCTATAAAGTGCCTCCTCTGCAATTTCACCACCGAGATTAGCCCTGGTCGCCAGTGTTTTCACTATGGAAGCCTTGCTGCTGTTCAGTATATCGAAAAATGTTTCCCTGCTTTCCACCGGATTCACGGTTGACGGTGGAATATACTCCTCGCCTATGAGTATCTTCCTAGTTTTGTATACATGCTGATCCATGGCAAATACAATTTTCCCATTATCGGTGATAATAAGATTTCCGCCACTGAAAAGCTCCAGTATTATTTCCTGGCCTGTATGCAGGGTAATTTTAACAACCCTGTCAAAATTGATTTGCTCAATTCCAACTATTCTCTTCTCTGACAGCTGCTTTCTGAACAGCATTGATAACTGTGTTGCCTCCTCAGGTTTCTCAGCATCATAGAAGGCTATTCCTTTTGTAAGAGAGATAAAAAAATCCCTCTTCTTTAGGTCGGACCTGTATAGCTGGAATACAAATTCTTTCTGGTTGACCTGGTATATCTTCTTGATGAATGAGTTTAGCATGGTATCTCCATATATGCTTACAAATGCATGGAAATCCAGTGATGATTCCTTGAGTTTCATAATTTCAATTAATGATTGCTCTTATTTTAACATTGTCATATAATCCTATGGATTTCTTAATTCTATTACATCTACAGGCACTTAATTCAAATTGACTTAACTCTATAATTATAATAACAATAGATAAATCATGAATACATGGAAGTAAATGAGAATGACATGGAAGTGGGAGGAATTAATATACATTATTTTTCTTATACGCGCGGTAGCAGGAGAAACTTTATTCTCCTGCACGATATATCCCAAACTTCGGCATCATGGGCAGGAATAGATGCCCTGAGAAAAATAGGTCAGTGGGGATATAATGTTTATGCACCTGATATGCCAGGATTCGGGAAATCGGATTCCAGTTTTCAATATAACTTTGTCGGGGCTCCATCCAAGGGGGCAGATTTCATAAGGGATTTCTCTGAAAAGCTTTACCTGGAGAATGTTGTTGTGGTGGGTCCATCGGCATCAGCAGGAACGGCATTGAAAAGTTTGATCGATGATAAAGACAGGATTAAGTCTGCCATAATAATAGGCGGCCTTGGGGTTGATCCTCTTATGAATGAGCTTAACCAGATTGACAGCCCTGTACTTATACTGTGGGGAGGAAAGGATAACATGGTTCCAGTTGAACACGGGATAAAATATCATGACCTCATTGCATCATCGACGTTTGTTAAAATCGATGGGGCAGGTCACTGCGTACAGATAGAAAAGCCAGATATATTTTTTAATAATGTTAAAAAATTTTTAGAACAGCTATAAAATCCTGGGGGCTATAATTATATAGAGCAGAAGGAAGAACACAAATAGCCCCAGGGCATAATATATCTTTGTAACATTTTTTTCATCCCTGAGAAATTTGAACCTTTCCCTTCTGGAAGCTATATTCAGTGTATCCTTGAAGAACTGCCCGCCGTCAAGTATGGAAAGTGGAAGTGCATTCATGATCCCCAGAAGGAAATCTATCCAGAATATCCAGTAAAGGCTGTTTGCAATGCCAAAGAATATGTAAGAATCGAAAGGAGTTGAAAACAGATGCGCCAGGCTTCCCGGTATGGGGGAAAGCCCCAGTATGGGAAGGCCGAGGGTTTCATAAAATTCCGGGCCGGCTATCTGGGCCCCGAATACAAGGCTGTGCATACTATCTATGGATGCGTAGCCGATTCCTGAATACGATATCTGGACCCCTATGAAGCTTTCGTCCTTGTAGGCAGCACTGTTTGCAGCCGGATCATCCTTTGCATAATAACTATATGTGGATACAGTCTTAATTGTGTATGTTGTGAAATGCTCAGTACTTCCGAAGGTAATTACTGTCATATTTATTGTTGTTCCCGGGGGTATTTTGTCCAGAACATTGCCAAGTGTGTCTATATTGTAAATAATATGAGAATTCCCATTATCACTTATGTTATAAATTATTGAATCTGATGGAACCTTAGCTTCTGCTGCAGGGAACCCAGAAAGCAAATCCACTATGGCAACTCCGGTGGGTACGCTTTCAACAGTACTGGTTTTGCCATTGAAAAGAGTGACATTCGCCATTCCGGGGGTAATCATGGAAGTTGTTTCCAGGCTGTTCAGCTCCTTCCCGGACAGATTGCCATAGGATATTATTTCCATGCCCTTAGGTATTGAATGGCCGCTATCTAATGACGTAGAATCCTCAACATAGACACCTGAATGTATTGGTGCAGATGCAGGCATCATTACAAATATCAGCAGAACTATGCAGATAATGGCAATTATTAGATTGATGCCTGGTCCGGCAGCTATTATGCGCCTTCTTACAACAGGGTCAGCCGCCATGATTTCCTTTTCATCCGGTTCAACAAAAGCTCCCACTGGGATAATAAAGAACAGTGCTCCCACGCTGGTTACCTTTATGCCGTGCTTCCTGGCAACAATGCCATGGAACATTTCATGTATTACAACTGCAAATACCAGGCTGGCTGTCCCATACCCCAGTGGTATGAACGGGTTTATGAGTGGCAGGGCCAGATATTCGTTCAGCGGTGGCGCCGCACTTGGCGGCTCATGAATTATTGTGAGAAGCACAGCCTCATAGAGAAGCATTGCAAAGGCCAGAAGGCCACCGAGAACAACCAGAATGGTAGAGAAACGGCTCATTCCCTTTGCCGGGAAATGTTTTGCTGCAGCATCAAGCACGCCCTTGTTGCTGGTCGATTTGATCATCAATGCAGGCCCCATGGTTGAAAAATGCTTTGATTTATTGATTTCAGGTGCCAGTGATATTATTATGATTATCCACGAAAAAACAATAAGTATTATCAGGAATATGTCGTTATAGCTCATTTATAAACTCATAGTAAAATATCAATAATAATCTTTTTCCCTTCTTATTCTATTTCTCGACATTTACCTCTATTTTTTTAAGGAAATTAAGAATGTTGTATTTCTCCTCATCTGTAAAATTTTTCAGTGAATCATCAATGAATTTGAGGTGCAGTGTTTCTATTTTTTTGAAAAAGGCCTTTCCCTTATTTGATACTGAGATGTTTATAACCCTTCTATCTGTATCGCTTCTTTCACGTTTTACATATCCTAATTCTTCCAGTTTATCAACAACTCCTGTTATCCATCCCTGTGTTACCATATTTATATTGGCAAGTTCAATCATCGGAAGTGAACCTCTTTCTGTTAAATTTTTTAAAATTCTATACTCAACAGTAGATACACCCATGGAAATCAGATTTTTTTCGGAGGCTTTATACCATGTCTTCCATGTTCTGAGAAATTCCCTCCAAACATCATAGCTACTGATTTTTTCCATTCTATATCATTTACTGATATAGAAGTCCTATTTTATGGTTTCCATTAAGTAAATAATTGTCCATTAAACGATTTATAGTTAAATATTTTAGGTTTAAAAACACGTATTTTCGGGCTTTATAAATATATTTAAAACAATGCACAGATATAAATATACAAAAAATCACGTCAAATGGCTAATTATAAATTCCGTAATCATAAAAAAATTTATACGCCACTTACTACTAACTAACAACATGGAAGAAATAATAGTGAGAATAGGAGGGGCTGCTGGAGATGGAGTGCAGTCTGCCGGGTTAACCCTGGCCAAAACATTTTCTAGAAGTGGATTATATATCAGCACATATAACTATTATCAGAGCCTTATAAGAGGGGGTGAAAGCTGGTACCAGATAAGGGCTTCGGATGAGAAGGTCAGGAACCAGGGAAGCGGTCTTGATGTTCTGGTGGCGCTCAATGCTGATTCACTGGAGAGACATACAAACAGGGACATAAACGAGGGTGGAGCATCTCCATTAAGTGGAATAGCCATATATGACCCGGGAACCATTAAAAATTTCAAGAAATACAATGAGGTAAAATACTGCCCAGTCCCGTTGAGGGATATTGCAATGAAATTCGATGCAAATCCATTGCTGAAAAATACTGTGGCACTTGGTGCTGTAGTCGCTGCCCTTGGTCTGGACTTCGACGTATTTTCAGGGGTCATAGAGAAGGTATTCAATAAGAAAGGAAAACTTGTTGATGCCAATATAAGCGCTGCAAAGGAAGGATATGAATATTATCTGCAGAACTATTCAGTTTATAGAAAGCTGGATAAATTTGACAGAAAGCTTTACACAATATCAGGCGGAGATGCAGCAGCGCTGGGGGCAATAAACGCAGGTATGCAGATGTATTTCGCGTATCCAATGACACCTGCCTCATCATTCCTGCAGTTCATAGCCACGCATGGCAAGAAGTATAATGTATTCCTTAAACTTACAGAGGATGAAATAAGTGCCATAAATGCCGCAATAGGAGCAAATTATGCAGGTGTAAGGGCTGCTACTGGATCATCAGGAGGCGGTTTTGCCCTCATGACAGAGGGTGTTGGCCTATCCGGAATGACAGAAGTGCCTCTGGTTATCTATGAGGCACAGAGGCCTGGCCCTTCAACCGGCCTACCCACAAAAACTGAGCAGGGTGACCTGAATCAGGTGCTGGGCGCGGGTCAGGGAGATATGCCCAGAATAGTCCTTGCCCCGGGAACAGTTGAGGAAGCCTTCAATCTTACAAAGGAAGCTTTCAACCTTGCAGAGAGGTACCAGCTGCCTGTCTTTGTTGTTACTGATCTTTATCTTGCAGAGCATGATGAAACAGTGAGCTTTGACCTAAATTATAAAATGGACAGGGGGCTTCTGGCAAAGGATAACGAGCCAGACTATAAGAGGTATGAATTCACAGAAACAGGAATATCCAAGAGGGCATTCCCCGGACAGCCTGGATTAATGCATAATGAGGATTCTGATGAGCACAACGAATACGGCGCTGTGGTCAGTGATGCAATTACTGATCCAACACAGAGAAAGCTTTCCATGGAGAAAAGAATGAGGAAGCTGAACGAATACATAAAAGAAATACCTGCAACAAAAACATACAAAATGGATGATGCCGAGTATGTAATCATACAGTGGGGATCAACCAGGGGAGCTGTAGAGGAAGCCGTGGATTGCATGAGGAAGAACGGCACAAAAATAGGTGCAGTGGAAATTACCCATATATTCCCCATGAATCACGACATTCAGAAACTGATTGCCGGGAAAAAGAAGATAATAGTTGTTGAAAATAACTTCTCCGGGCAGCTTAATGGCCTGATAAGGAAAGAATTCCTTGTGGACACAACATTCATAGGGAAATACGATGGAGAGGCTTTCTTCCCTGCAGATCTTGCAATGCAGCTGGAAGAGGCAATATTCGGAAAGAAAATAAACGTGGAGGAGAAATTATGATACCTGTAGCAGAATATAAGGGAAAAGTGGCACCTGACTGGTGCCCGGGATGTGGGAATTTCTCACAGCTGAGGGCAATTTCAATGGCTCTTTCTGAGCTTGACATAAAGCCCGAGAATGTTGTAATATCATCCGGTATAGGATGCTCAAGCAATATGCCAGAATTTATCAATACATATGGATACCACGGGCTTCACGGCAGGTCGCTGCCGGTGGCAGAGGGAATCAAATGGGCCAACAGAAAGCTTACAGTAATAGCCTATGGCGGCGATGGCGATGGGTTCTTTGAGGGGACACAGCATTTTTACCATGCAGCAAAGAGAAACGTTGACATGACATATATGGTTTCTGATAACCAGGTATTCGGGTTGACAACAGGCCAGGCATCACCCACAACACCAATTGGAAGAATCACAAAAAGCACTCCTGATGGAAACATAGAACCGCCTTTCAATCCAATGCACTATGCACTTACCGCCGGTGCCACATTTGTTGCACGTGGGCTTTCTGGGGATATAAAGCAATTAAAAGAAATCACCAAGGCTGCAATTCAGCACAAAGGTTTCTCTTTCATTGATGTATTCAGCCCATGCGTAACATACAATAAAATTGAAGGCTACGATTTCTTCAGGAAAACAACCTACGAGCTTCAGGGAAATAACAGAAAGGACTTCTTTGAGGCATTCAAACACGCATCTGAGTGGGGAGAGGAGGCACATACAATACCCATAGGCATATTCTATGATGTTGATGCCCCGGTTTACGAGGACGTGGATGAAACCCTATCAAAATACAATCTGAGGGAAAAGGAACCCTATAAATTAACAGAAGCAGACCTTGAAGAATTTTATTGAATTATAATATTCAATATTTTATTTTTATACAATCCTAATTTAAATCAACATTTTTATACGATGTTAATATTATTAATGATGGGACTCGGAAAAAGAGATTTAAACAGAAAAAAGAAAAGCATAGAGATGAAAATTGATGAGCTTGAGCAGAAGGCGAGAAAAAATCCTATGGATAAGTCTATACAGGCGGAAATTAATGAATTGAAGAAAAAACTCGATAAATAACGCCGACAGTAGATAAATAATTTTGAAAAATACAAATCATTTAGATACATGATATAACATTGCAAGGTCTTACTTTTTTGTTTAAAGACCGAATATGGCATATAGTCCCGGGGATTATTCATGAACATTTTTATACCATGATTAAGTTATATTGTTATGACAGTTGCAGGACTTATTTCAGAGGATGTAAGAAAGCCACCAGTGACAGTTGATTATACGTGGTATGACCGTTCACAGGGCATTGTGCAGTGGAATTTTGAAAACAGGAGCAGCACAACGAAGTCTTTCATACTGATAAGGGGGGTTTCCCAGAACGGGAAAGTTTCAGAAATATACGCCTTCGGCGATGCCTTTTATCCACTTTATTATCATAATTTTAACGTTGATTTTGTAAAACATCCTGAAAGCCTGAAAAACGTTAATGTAAAAACAAACAGCGCACCGCTTGCAGTTATAGAAAACTCAGATTCTGAACTGCTTGTTGCCTTTCTTTATACACTCTCAGGAGGCGAATCCTATTCCATGCTTGAAGGTGGGTGGAAGGGCGTTGAGCCCGGAGGAATAAGCATAGCAATTGCTAAATTCAACGGCATTAAAAATTTCAAAATTGACTATGAGAAGAAGCAGTGCACACTTTATAATGAAGAATCAAACACGGATTACAAATGCCCTCCTGACCCATTTACAGTCAGAAGCGGGATATTTTCAGTTGACAGCAGCATAAAAGAGTTATTCAACGACCATATAACCCCTTCTGAAAATGACACCTGCTAGGAGAAACTGCAGAATGCAATGAAAACCGGAAATTTCAATGAGTATTACAGTGCAATTGAATGCCTTCTGGGGGATTATTCTGAAAATTTTAGATAAAAACTAAATATAATAGTCGTATATAAAAACACTATGATTTTAGTTACAAATGACGATGGATATAATGCAGTTGGCATAAAAGAGCTGTATAAAAATGCCTCCATGATTGATGAGGCTGTTATGGTTGCACCTGATAGTATGAGAAGTGCTTCCGGCATGACTATTACCTTTACAAGGCCAATGAGGATACAGTCGCTTAAAAACTTCGGAATTAATGGCTATTCCATATCGGGCTATCCTGCAGACACAATAACCATAGCACAGAACGTTATACTTCCCGGCAGAAAAATTGATCTGGTGGCAAGCGGAATAAACCTTGGGTCCAATATATCATTGAGGTCTATTTACGCCAGCGGGACCATATCCGCTGCAATGGCTGCCGCTCTGAAGGGAATTAAATCCATGGCCTTTTCCATGGTTACTGATAAAATCAATGCAAATGAGGATTCAGATTTTTCGAGGGCAGGAATATACTCCCGATACATCATGGAGGAGTGCCTCCAGAATGGATTCCCAGAAAGTGCTGATGTCCTAAATATAAATTTTCCAGAAAATATAGCAGATAACACAGAAATAAAGGTTGTTCCAATGGCTTCAAGTGTTTTCCATGATTATCTGGTTCATAATAAGGATCCTAACGGAAAGGACTATTACTGGCTGGGAAACGAGATAGAAATACAGGAAGATAAAAACACCGATTATTATGTGCTGATGGAGGAGAAAAACATCTCTGTAACACCGCTCTCCATACATGGCCACAACGTTACCAATTATAAACCAACAGAGAAATTTTTTGAAAGGGTACAGGAGAGAATAATGGAAAATCAGGGAGGAATTGCTTAATCATTTAACAGTGGTCTTATTCCCGTTACGGAAATTGAAATAATTATGTTTCCTGAAAGTCTTATCACCTTGAGGAAACTATTGCCGGCATATATTAAAATATATATGCATTGAATTCATGGGACCAGATGATTCAGATACAGGGGCTAAGCAAAGAATACGGGAAAAAGCAGAAAGCTCTGGATTCGATTACCCAGGATCTGGATAATGGGATTATATCTATCATAGGAAAAAACGGTGCTGGAAAAACCACGCTTCTAAGGATACTGTCAACCCAGTTAAAGGCTACCTCTGGAGATGCACTTATAGATGGTCTGAGCATAACAGGCAATATCAGGCAGATCAGGGAGAGGATTGTAAGCATTCCACAGGAGGCTGCCCCCATAGGCATACTTACTGCATATGAACAGGTATTCATGTACCTCACCGGAAAGGGTTTTTCATTCCATTCTGCCAGGCAGGAGTCCATAAGGGCACTGAAAAGTGTCGGGCTCAGTGATAAAATGCATGTTCCCACAGATGAACTGTCCGGCGGCATGAAGCGAAAAATGTTTGTGGCCATGGCCCTAGGCTCAAATGCAGATACTGTTTTTCTTGATGAGCCTACAACGGGCCTTGATCCATTATCCAGAATGGAAACATGGAGTGCCATAAAGGAGCTCACCGGAAATGTTGTATTAACAACACATTACATGGAGGAGGCAACAGAACTCTCTGAAAAAATATACATGATGGATTCTGGAAGATTTATAGGTTCAGGAACAGCTGACCAGCTTTTATATGACCTGAAGGATAAGGTAAGGGTAGAATCACTGGAATCCATGCCCGGATCCTATCATGTTGGCAATATGTATATTAAATACGTTAACAGAGATGATCTTTCAAAATACGAAAATGTATACTATTCCCTGAAAAAAATTTCAATAGAAGACCTTTTCATAATAAGGGGTGTTGATCTTGAATCTTAAGTTTATACTCACAATGGCATGGTATTACGGTGTGAAAACAATAGTACGTGGTCCATCATATTTGATAGCCTCACTGGCCACCCCGCTGACACTTTTATTCCTTGTATTCGTATTGAGCCATGGAGCGCTTGTTAAATTCGCAATAGTCGGTGGGCTTATAGCGTTCGTGGGTTCTGTCGGGCTTTCAGGGGCAGGGGATTCGGCGTTTTTCAGGCTTCAGCTCAGGATACAGGATCTCTATGTTCCAAGCAAAGTGTCGCCATTCGACTATATGGCCGCATTCACAATGAGCTATCTGGTTTTTTCTGTACCCGGAATAGTGTTGTATATCTACCTGGGATCGGTGTACCATCTGTTTACTGCATATGATTCCCTGGTAATGGTTCTCATCATGGTGCTTCTGATTATTTCTACAACATCGATTTCCTTTATTATTTCCGGGTCAATCAAGCATCTGAGAAATATATGGGGAATTACAGGTATACTCACCATCATAACAAGCATACTTCCACCAACATTCTATCCATATTCATATGTTCCCCGGGTTTTCCTGTACATTATTGCGCTATCCCCAACAACCCCTGCTGCAGTGCTTGCACAGGGCGCATTCGGGCTTTCCCCACAACTGAATATAATGCTATATGTTCTTATAATTGAAACAGCTGTCTATGCAATACTGGCAAGGATTCTGGTAAGATGGAGGGAGAACTGATTTTTCCTTATTATTTATCCATTATTTGAAAGATGCTACAAAGAAATGCTTATATAGATTTCCTGCAATATGTGAGTATATGTTAAACACTGTGGATTCCGAAATGCTTTATGATAAATTCGGCAGACCGGTTAACAGCCTGAGAATTCAACTAAATGCCATTTGCAATTTCAACTGCATATTCTGCCATATGGAAGGCACTGAAAGAAGCATGCAGTACATGACTCCGGAACAGATAGAGAACGTTGTTGCTGTTGCCGCAAGTCACGGTGTGAATAAAATTAAATTTACCGGTGGCGAGCCACTTCTGCGTGAGGATATACTTGATATTGTGAGAAGGACCAGAAAACATATTACAGGCAATATATCACTGACAACAAACGGGGTCGAACTGCCGAAGCTTGCTTCTGGTCTTAAAAAGGCAGGACTTGACCGTGTCAATATATCCATGCACGCGATAGATGAATACAACTTCCATTTTATAACAGATACGAAGAAGAATTTTCTTCCCATGGTAAAGCAGGGTATAGAGGCAGCAAAGAATGCCGGGCTGGGCCCTATAAAAATAAACTTTGTCCTGATGAAGAATATTAATGAGAATCAGGTCGATGGCATGATAAAATTCTGTGCCGAGAATGATTGCACACTTCAGTTGATAGAATTCGAGGCAAACAGGGAGAAGGAGCACAGTGAGGAATACATAAAATACCACGTGCCACTGGATTCCATTGAAAATAGAATCAGGAAACAGGCCGGGGGAATAGAATACAATCCACTTCACAATAGGGAGAGATACACTGTAAATACCGATTCCGGCAAAGTCAAGATAGAATTTGTAAAGCCCATGAGAAACACGGATTTCTGTAAACACTGCACCAGGTTGAGGGTAACAGCCGATGGGCAGTTCAAGACCTGTTTGCTCCGTGAAAACGACTATTTCAATATCAAGGATGTACTTGAAAACAGCGAGGAAATAGATAGGGTATACAGAAAAGCGGTAGATGCAAGGGTGCCTTACTGGAGGTAAATAATGAGGATAACAGTACTTTATTTTGCCCATGTCAGGGATATCACAGGCAAATCCCAGGAATCACTGGAAATAGGTCCAGGCGGTATGGATGAGCTAAGGGAAACCCTGTTCTCAATGTATCCCGGGCTTAGAAATTTGAGCAACCTTCTCATATCTGTCAATAATGAGTACTATTCCGGACTTCCGTTGAAGAACGGAGACAGAGTTGCTTTTTTCCCCCCGGTAAGTGGCGGATAAAATTTATGTAAAATATTTTCCCTTCATGTACAGGAGCAGCCCATCGCCCCTGGGGTCTATTCCCCTATCTGCTTCTTTACCGGTAGTAATTCCCTGTGCATGCCCCATCATATCGTTCAGATCATCAACTGGCTCGTAATGGTCCAGCCTCAGGGAACTCTCATAATAAATCTTTGAGTCTCCGTAAATTGATGCCGGATATCCGAATCTGGGATACGCAATGGCGTCCTGTATGCTGTACCCCAGATCGATGATCCTGGAAAGAATCTGTACATTCACCTGTGGCTGCACATCCCCTCCCATGCTGCCCAGCATAATATCATTCTTTCCGGATGCAATTGTGCTCATCAGCGTATGGAATGTTTTCTTTCCCGGCTTCAGGGAGTTTCTGTTTTTGCTGTCCAGTGAAAAGTAACTTCCCCGGTTATTCATATTTATCCCGGTGCCCCTGATAGTGTGCCCTGATCCAAATCCCATATAATTGCTCTGTATGGCACTGATTTCGATATCTCCATCATATACAGAATAGGCAGTGGTATCGGACAGATCGGATTTGCCACTGCCATTCTGTGTACCATCAGGTTTTAAATCATCAATATTTTCGGGCAATTTAACCCCGTCGTAGATGTAACTTCTCCTTATATTGTAGGCATCATACATAGTTTTGATCAGTGTATCATAGTACTTCTGGTGTTCCATGCCAGAAAGTTCATATTTGTCCAGGTCTCTTAACCATACAGCAGCTGTTAACCCCTGGCTTACAGGTGGATTGGTGTATACACTATAATCCCTGTATTTTACCCTGATAGGATCAACTATATCTGCCCTGTATTTAGCCAGGTCCTCCATGGTTATTAATCCGCCTTTCTCCTCCATGTCCTTTTGAATCTTCCCTGCTATTTCTCCCGTGTAAAAAGATTCCAGCCCATTATTAACAAGAAATTCCAATGTATTTCCCAGGTCTTTCTGCACAAGCCATTTCTCTGTATCTTTATATATGCTGTTGAAGTCCTCATCCCCACCATCGAATTTGTTGATCGCCCTAACCAGCTTTCTGCTGGGTTCAAATCCTGTTTCTGCAAACTGTATTGCTCTTTTGAAATCCTCTTTCAGTGGGAGATTGGCCTTTTCACTGGCAATAATCCATGCAGACACAAGTCCCGGTATAGAAAAGGATGATAATGGTCCTCTCTTTGGTATTTCAGCAAGGCCTTTCTCACTGTAAAAGTCGATGCTGGCATTTGCCGCAGCATATCCACTTGCATTGATGCAGTAATATTTATTGTCCTTTATTGTTGCAAATAAATCTCCTCCGAGACCATTGAAATGGGGCTGAACCACAACAAGGGAGGATGATGCTGCCAGCATGGCATCGTATGCATTACCTCCTTTTTCCAGCACTTCAATTCCTGCCTGCGAGCTTAACGGATGGCTGGTAGCCACATTATATTTCATAAACTAAATATTTACTCCATGTATTTAAATGATTTTAATATAATAATTATTCTGTAGGAAAACATTTTGCCGGTAATAACAATTGTAAAACTTTAAATATAAATTTTTCGAATATGGGTTATGAAATCGAATAAATTAATGTCGGTAATCGTGATAGTAATCATAGTGGCAGTTGTTGCCGGCGGAGGATACTATGCATACCATTACGAAACAACCGGAAAATTGAAGGTCAGTGCAGCAGATACGCCAACGGGTCTCAGTGGGGTTATGGATGTAAATGTAACATTCAGTGCAATTGCACTGCATTCTGATAAGGCATCATCCAATTCTACAGGATGGACAAATTACTCACTGCATGATAAGACTGTTAACATAATGAATCTCACCGCAAGCGATGCAGCTTTCCTGTCCAATCTCTCTGTACACGCTGGAAGCTATAATATGATGAAAATATACATAAGCAACGTTTCAGTATATATTGAAGCTGGATTCCTTGGATTTACAAGCTCAACAAGCGTTAGCCTACATCTTGCACACGCATTTGCGCTTGTTGTCTTTGTACACCCACTTACAGTAGCTGCACATACCACCACATCCATGGTAACTGATTTCAATCTGTCTAATAATATCCATATGAGCTCCAAGACATTTAACATGAGCGCATCAGTTGTCATAAATTAAATTTTAAAATTTTGAATATTTTTTATCCACAAAAACTTTATTTTTCATATACTGCTAATGAATGATGAATCCTTTTGAAAAAGGCACAATAGGAAACGTTGAGCTTAAAAACAGATTTGTAATGGCACCGATGATATCGAATTTATGCAATATTGATGGCACAACTAATGATAATCATCTAGCATACCTCAATGAACGTGCCAGGGGTGGATTCGGCCTTATAATCACAGAGTATGCATACGTTGATCCATCCAATGGAAAGGGTTCCCCTAATGAGCTGGGTGTCTTCAAGAGAGAACAGATTCCGAAACTCTCAAGGTTGACTGAGAGAATTCATGCATCTGGTTCAAAAATATTTGTACAGCTTGTCCACGCAGGGGGAAAGGCCAATCCTCATTACAACAGTGGTAGTGTATTTGCACCATCCAGTGTTGATTATATGGGTAATATCCCGGATGAAATGACCTTTGAGGACATTAAGGGCGTTGAAGATAAATTCCTCAATGCTGCAGAAATCTCAGCCAGGGCAGGGTTTGATGGCATAGAGTTGCACGGGGCACACGGTTATCTCTTCCAGGAGTTCATATCCCCTGCTCTTAACCACAGAACTGATGAATACGGGGGATCCGTGGAAAACAGGGTGAGAATTATCAATGAAATCGCATCACAGATAAGAAAAAAAGTTGACATCCCAGTAGGGATCAGGCTGAGCCTTTATGAGGACGATATGGACGGATACGATGCAGATTATGGAATAAAGGTTGCATCAGCACTTAATAATATTGATTATGTGCATTTCTCTGCCGGCAGATTTGCACCGCCTGGGTCCTCAGCATCCTTTTACTATGACCATGTGCATATAGGAGAAAAACTCAGGAAAAAGCTTGATAGAAACATTATGCTGGTGGGCTCCATAAATTCAATGAAGGATGCACAGAAAGCACTGGGAGTTTCAGATTTTGTTGTTCTTGGAAGGCAGGCACTTGCTGACCCTTATACACCATTCAAGTTGCAGAATGCAATTCCATACCGGCCATGCATTAGGTGCAACCAGGCATGCAGAAACCTGTCCAATGCAGAAGTAAGATGCACTGTAAACCCATATACAGGTATAGAGAGCATTGAATGCCATGACAGGAAATACAGCGGGGAGGTTGTAATAGTCGGAGCAGGCATAAAAGGTCTGGAGGCCTCAATTTACGCTGCCAGCCTCGGTTTAAAGCCAGTGGTATATGAGAAGATGTCTGTAGGTGGCCAGTTCAATGAAATCGTGGATGAATACAAAAAGCGTGATTTCATGCCCCTCATGGAATATTACAGTGCGATGCTGAAAAGGTATGGCATAGATGTGAGATATGAATCGCAGGAGAATGGAATAATGTGCACCCCTGACAGGGCTTATCCCGATATCAGGAACAGTGGAGATATTACTATTGATACAAATGTATACAGATACTTTGATGATGTTTTACTGATCGCGGCAAGGAACCATGTGATAATGAGCAATGATTCCCTTAACTCGCTTGAACGTTCAAGGGTATCCGGTTACAGAAAAATAGCAGAGAGGGCGGGTATTGAGTTTAAGAACCTGGATTCATACGATATAAAACTATATGATAAGAACCAGTACGATATCCTGGAGGCAATGAAGAGTGGAAGAAGGTCCGTGGATGAATACATACTAAAAAACGAAAGTTACTTCCTTTAATTTTTGAAAATTTTTATAACTATTGCTTCCATAATCCATTATGAAAGTGGCAGTAATCATGGGTAGCAAATCAGATTTTCCTGTAATGGAGGCAGCTGTGGAAGAATTAAAGAATTTTGGCATTGAGGTTGAATACAGGGTTGTTTCAGCACACAGAACCCCTGAATTCATGCTTCAGTATGCGCATGATGCTATTAAAAACAACATTGAGGTGATAATCGCCGGTGCCGGCGGGGCAGCACATCTGCCTGGTATGGTGGCAGCAATGACAACGCTTCCTGTTATAGGCGTTCCAGTCCAATCCAAATCACTGAACGGCATGGATTCGCTGCTTTCTATTGTTCAGATGCCTCCCGGAGTCCCGGTGGCAACTGTATCAATCAACGGTGCCAGAAATGCAGCTTTGCTTGCTGTTAGAATTCTTTCAATAAAGTATCCCAAGATCAGGGAGATGCTGGATGATTTCGTGGCAAAGCAGAGGGATTCAGTACTGGGTGATAAGCTATGAAAATCGGGATTATTGGTTCAGGCCAGCTGGGATATATGATGATAAATACCATGCGCAGGTATCCCATTGAATTTTATGTAATAGACGATAATCGGGGGCCCTCATCAGAGATAGCCGATAAATTCTTCGATGTTTCAGAATACAAGGAATTTGTTGATGCCTGCGATTATGTTACATACGAATTTGAACATATAAGCAGTGAAATACTTAATTATGCTGATGAACAGGGTAAATTAAGGCCATCACGGAAAGCCGTGGAGTTAAAGAAGGATAGGTCACTGGAAAAAAAATTTCTCAAGGACCATAATTTTCCCATAGCAGATTATAAATACGCTGAAACATACAGGGATGCGTTCAACATGGCAAAATCATTCCAGAAAGCCGTAATAAAAAGCTGCATGGGCGGGTATGACGGGAAAAACCAGTACTATATAAACCCTGATACAGAGTATGAAAGCCACCCCGATATGCCCTATGTAATAGAAAAATTCATTGATTACGACTATGAAGCATCTATTATCGCTGTCCGTGACGAAAAGGGGAAATTCTTCAATTTTGAGCCGTCGTTTAACTATAACCAGAACGGTATTCTCATATACAACATTTCTCCTGTGAAAAATACCCTTGAAATGATTGACATAGCAAAGAGGCTCATGGAATCCCTTGACTATATAGGCGTTATGGGAATTGAATACTACGTAAAGGATGGAAATGTAACAATAAATGAATATGCGCCGAGAGTACACAATACAGGCCATCACACACTTACAGGAAGTTCAATTTCCCAGTTCGAGGAACATATACTGGCGGTGTCAGGAATGGATGCTGTAAGGCCAGACCTCTTTGTACCTTCTGGAATTGTTAACATAATAGGCACAGGTATAGAAAGGCATATACCGAAAATATTGGAACTGGGCAAAACCAACATATACTGGTATCACAAAAACGAGGTGAGGCGCAAGAGAAAAATGGGGCACGTTAACGTTTATGGTGACACCTATGAGGAGGTTGAGGAGAAAATAAAGGGCATAATGGAAATAATATACGGTGACAGCCTGGAAAAGTTTATTTAAAGCAGTAGAACAGCCTTTACACCGTTAACTTTTTTTATTTCATTTAGTACGCTTCCGGTGACTGTTTCGGTTGTCACTATTATTGCCCGGGGATTATCTATCAGGTCCGGGTCATCAGTAATTACCTGCCTGACCGAAATCCCGTTATCCGCAAGAAGCTTCATAACCCCTGCAATAATGCCTGGCTTTCCGGCATCAACCGGAATAATTTCTATGACACCGAAGCCAATTTTTGATCCTGAATTTTCAAAATTGGAAACAGGAGAAAGATTGCTGAAAAAATCATAAAGTCGCTTGTCGCTTATTACTTTCTGAATAAGATTGACAATCACACGCCTGTCCACATTATATGCCCTTGCAATGGAATTTGGTTTAATTTCAATGGCATCGCAGAACAATTTCGGCTCATCGTATACAATCTTCACTGATATTCCGACCTTTGTCATTTTCTGTATGACCTTCATTTCCGCAGGGTATCCCTGAAATATTTGATTGATGTAGTCCCACATAAAACCTCTAATGTAATTTGAGTATTTAATAATTCAATATAATAGATTAAAATAATTTAATATTCTAACAGTTCTCATCTCACTGTGTAGAATATTTTTTAACAAGCCTCACAAATTCGCTGTAGTCTCCGGGCTTATGTACATTAAGATCAGAATTCTTCATGGTATTCATCACGAACTCGGGTGGAAACTGCATCGGTAAATGTGAAATGATAAACTTCGCTGCTTCCTCTGGTTTTTCCTTAAGTATTTTGATTCCAAGGTTGTATGCATCCACGAAATCTTTTTCCCTGTCGTATACAGTGGCACCACAGCTTCCAGGTATTGCAACATTATTTTTCTTGAAATATTCCTCTATGCTGACCCCGGCATTGTCCATTGCCGGTACGACAACCGTATCAACCTTATTTGCGTTCATTGCCTCCATGAGCTCTCCCATGCTCTCGAAATACTGGATTTCCACATCCTTTTTTGTTTCACCAACATAGGCCCTGAATAAAATATCGGAGGCACCGCCCTTTCTTGTCATGCCTATTTTGTATCCGAGCTTCGGTGCGACTCTGGAAAGATTCTCAATAGTTACATAATCAATGGGCAATCCGCTTTTTACCAGAGAAACCGTGGAATCCAGAACAACATCTGGCTTTTCCTTTCCAATATCAGAGGATTTCTTGAATTCTATGTCTATATCTTTCCTTTCCATCATTGCTGCCACAAGAGGGTAGCAAACCGGTCCGGGTGCTGCTATAACTTTCATGAGTAGTTTATTAAAAAAGTGTTTATTAACTTAATGTTATTGTATGTACCAGTAATGTTCTAAATATGACTATGTTTTACTCAAGCATCAAAAAATGGATATCATATAAAAAGAATTATGTATACTGTGGAATAATTATAAAACATAATGAAAAATAATATATTGTATGTTGAGATTAGGTTTTTTAAGGTTTAAATGAAAAGATACTTGTTACTTGAGGACGGGACATCATATGAGGGCTATGGGTATGGCTATGATGGGGAGGCCAGCGGCGAGATTGTTTTTACAACATCAATGTCCGGCTACGTGGAAACTATAACTGACCCATCATACGCCGGGGAGATACTGATTTTTGCCTTTCCTGAGATTGCAAATTACAGTGTCAGCATGGAGCATATGGAATCAGACAAAATCCAGGTCTCCGGAATCATTACTAGGGATGCACATGCTTTCCTGAACGGTGGCGATCCGGGGAAAGGATTCAATGATTTTTTGAAGGCAAATAAAATTCCTGCAATCGATGGCATAGATACAAGGGACCTGGTTGAGAAGATAAGGCAGAATGGCACTGTAAGGGCTTATATCAGCAATAAGAACGAATTCCCGGACACCTTCCAGGATCCAATGAAGCTTGACCTTGTGGGAACCGTATCCAGAAAAAATTATCAGTATTACAATTCTGGCAGAAAAAAGCAGATTTTATTCGTGGATGTGGGAACCAAAAACAGCCTGGTCAAGCGCATCAGTGAAACGGCCTCCCTTCATATTGTTCCATACAATTATGATTTTGATTCAATTAAATTCCATTACGATGCCATATTCCTGCCAAATGGGCCGGGGGACCCAGATCACCAATCCCTTGCGCCCCTTAGGGACTTTGTAAGGGAAAAATCATCTGAAATCCCTGTAATCGGTGTATGCCTTGGCAACCAGCTGATAGCACTTTCCCTCGGCGGTAAAACAGAAAAAATGAAATACGGCCACCGTGGCATAAACCATGCTGTTCTGATCGATGGCAGGGTTTACATCACATCCCACAACCATGGATACGCGGTCAATGGCAGTTCGCTGCAGGGCACAGGCCTGGAGGTCGCGGGCAGGGATATAAACGATGGCACCGTTGAAATGATCAGGCACAGGGATCTGCCTGTATTTTCTGTGCAGTTTCATCCTGAAGCATATCCTGGGCCCTATGACAGCACATGGTTTTTCAATATGGTAAGGAGCACAGTTGGTGAATAAAATGAATACAGATATAAAATGCACACTTGTTATAGGATCGGGGCCCATAGTTATTGGCCAGGCCGCAGAGTTTGATTATTCAGGTTCACAGGCATGCCTGGCCCTGAAGGAGGAGGGTGTCCGTACAGTACTCCTGAATTCAAATCCTGCAACAATACAGACAGACCATGAGATAGCCGACAGGGTATACATAGAGCCGGTGGACCCGGAAAGTGTATTAGAAATTATAAAAAAGGAAAAGATAGATTCCATTTTGCCCTCAACCGGAGGGCAGGTGGGACTTAACCTGGTAATTTTGCTTGACAAACTCGGAATACTAAAATCAAACGGGATAAAGGTTCTGGGCACTCCTGTAACATCCATAGAAATCGCAGAGGACAGAAAGAAGTTTTTTAACCTCATGAGGCAGATAGGTGAACCTATAATAGAGTCATATACGCTGGTCAGGGAGGATTATAAAAACATGATTGACCGCATTAAAAAATACCCACTGATACTGAGAACAGGCTTTTCCCTCGGTGGATCAGGCGGGGTTATAATAAAAAGCCGCGATGAATTAATTTCATACTGTGATGACTACTTCTCAGTGCATGATGATACTGTGGAACTGGACGAATCACTTCTGGGACTCAAGGAAATAGAATACGAAATGATGAGGGACAATGCCGGGAACTGTATTTCCATATGCAACATGGAGAATCTTGATCCCATGGGGGTACATACTGGAGAAAGCATAGTAACGACTCCGTCCCTTACACTGACCAACGATGATTACCAGAAATTAAGGACATCTGCCATTCATATTGTGAATGAAATAGGTGTAATAGGATCATGCAATATACAGTTCGCCCTTAACCAGGCAACAAACGAATACTATGTTGTTGAGGTCAATCCGAGAACATCAAGGTCATCTGCACTTGCCTCGAAGGCATCTGGCTACCCTATAGCCCGTATCTCAACTAAAATTGCAATGGGATACAATATAAACGAGATAAAAAACCCAGTTACCAAAAATACATACGCCGCCTTTGAGCCATCCATGGATTACATAACCGTGAAAATTCCAAGGTGGCCCTTTGATAAATTTTCAGTAAAAAGAGAAATTGGGATAGAAATGAAATCTATCGGAGAGGCCATGGGTATTGGCAGAACATTCGAGGAGGCACTCATGAAATCCATATCATCACTGGATATCAAGCAGGCAGTGCCGATGAGGCTGTTCACATCCCCTGAGAAAGCACGTGAACTCATGAAAATTCCCAACGATCAGAGGATATTTGCCATTTTTGATGCACTCTTTCAGGGTATTTCCTCTGCTGAAATATCGGAACTGTCCGGCTACGATGAATTCTTTGTTGAGAAAATGAGGAACATAGCCGGTGGCATATCATCAATAAAGCCCGGAAAAATACCGGAAAATATGGAATACCTGAAACTTCTGGGAATATCAGATGAAACCATTTCATATTATTCCAAAATAGGTGTACCTGAAATCATAAAATACAGGCTGGAAAAGAATATAATCCCGGTTTATAAAAGCATAGACACCTGCTCTGCAGAGTTTGAGTCAGACACATCCTACATGTACTCATCATATGACAGATACAGCGATAATAAGATAGCATCAGGGAAAAAAGTTATAGTAATAGGATCAGGGCCCAACAGGATTTCCCAGGGTGTGGAATTTGACTACGGGGCAGTAAAATCCATACTCTCATTGAGAAAAATGGGTTTTGAGGCAATAATGGTCAACAGCAATCCTGAAACTGTGTCAACAGATTTCGATATATCTGACAAGCTGTATTTTGAGCCAATAACGCTGGAGCATATATCAAATATAGTTTCTGTGGAAAAACCCCAGGGAATTATAATCCAGTTCTCCGGCCAGACAGGGCAGAACATGGCGGAGGGGCTTTCTAAGATATTCAGTGATACAGTGATCGGCACCCAGCCAGCCGATATATTCAGAATAGAGGAGAGGACAAAATTCTCTGCTGCCCTTAAGGAACTCGGCATAAAGCAGCCCGATTTTATTGAAGCATCCAATATGAATGATCTGGAGGAAAAGATAGGAAGTATCAAACTCCCTGTTATAATCAGGTCAAGCTTCATTATCGGCGGCAGGGCAATGGACATAATATATGACTATGGAATACTTCAGGACCGTGTCCGTGAACTGTTCATAGAGAGGCCTGGATCTCCTGTCCTTGTAAGCAAATACCTTCAGAATGCCACGGAAATAGATGTGGATTTCATATCATCGAAGAAAAAATCGGTGATAGCTGGCATATCAGTGCACATAGAGGAGGCGGGCACCCATTCAGGGGATGCCACCATGGTTCTGGGCCCACATTTGCTGGAGGCCTCAACATTACAAAAAATTGAGGATATTGTGGAGAAATTGAGGGTAAATTTTAATCTGCTGGGTATGTCTAACCTGCAGCTTGCAATAAAAGATGGTGAAATATATGTTATAGAGCTGAATGCACGTTCATCCAGATCAGTTCCATTTGTTGCCAAGGCAACCGGCATAAACTGGGTTGATTACGGCATAAAAGCCATGATGGGCATTGATCCAGATATAAAATATATTGAACCGAAATCATATTTCATCAAGGTTCCTGTATTTCCATTCAAGAGGTTCAGGGATATGGATGTTATACTGGGCCCGGAAATGAAGTCAACCGGCGAGGCCATGTGCTGTGGTGAAACCTTCCATGAGGCAATGTCAAAGGTTATACGCATAATGAAGCGTAACTTCCAGCTTAAATCCGTCATAATAACCGTAAACGATTCTGACAAGCCGAAAGCAGTTGAAATAGCAAGAAAACTCAGCCATAACGGGGTAAAGATTTATGCAACACCGGGTACTTACAGCGCCCTGCAGGCTGCTGGCATTGGTTCAACGGTTGTTTACCGGGTGAAGGACCTGAGGCTTCCCGGCCTGAGCGAGGTTATCAGGAATGAAAATATATCAATGATAATCAACACTCCATCAGAATCCTATGGGTCAATCCGGGATGGTTTTTCCATAAGGAACCTTGGAATCAAAAAGGATATACCCCTGATTACAAACATAAAATTTGCAGGGGAGCTTGTTGATTCCATATTATCTGGGAAAAAGGCAGGCATAAGAGAACTTGGGGATTACTATTAGATATATTTTATAAAATTTATCATAGTTTTATTAATAATTATCTTATTAGGTTCACATGAAGGATTTTGAAAAGATTTATCATAAGATAAAATCGGTTTCCCCGGAGCATCATTTTGAGTTTACTGACTCTCCTTTCTGGATACTTATAACAACTATACTCTCTCACCGCACAAAGGATATTGTAACAGATGCAGCAGCAAGGGGACTTTACAACAAATACCACGATTCATATGGCCTGGAGAATGCCAGCCCTGCTGATGTGAAGGCAATTATCAAATATGTGGGTTTCAGTAATGTAAAATCCCAGAGAATTATAGATATAGCCAGAATAATAAACCATGAATACGGCGGGAAGGTGCCGGATACCCATGATGAACTTGTGAAACTTCCAGGAACCGGAAGTAAAACAGCCAATATCGTCCTGACACAGGGATTCGGAATACCGGCTATAGCGGTGGACACCCATGTTTTCAGGATTTGCAACAGGATCGGGCTTATAAAGGCAAAGGATCCGGATAAGGCAGAAGAGGCGCTGAAGAAAATTGTACCGGAAAAATTGCAGGTGGAGTTCAACCCGGTTATGGTGGAATTCGGTAAAAATATCTGCAAACCTGTATCTCCTAGATGCAATATATGTCCAGTGTCATCAGACTGCGACTATTATTCTAATGTATACACAAAAAAGATAAGAGAAACAGATGGAAAGGTAAAAAACTGACCTGTCATAAATTGATAACATTGGCGAAACAGTAATTAAGTATAACCTCATTATTTATCAGGGTCAGGAATGCGCAATTAAGTGCATATCTGAATAAAGAGGTAGAAATAATGGAAAAGTATGTTATTGCCAGGAAATATTTTGATGGTTACAGTATACACAATTCAGATCATGTTTTTATTGTAAAAGATGGCGTAATATCAAAAAATTATGATATAAATGAGGAGACCGTAAAAGAATTGCTTAAAAAAGAAAATGTGGTGGATTACCGGAATAAATTTGTCACTCCAGGGCTTATAGATTCGCACAACCATTTTACACTTACCTCATTGAAATTGAAATATCAGGTAAATTTTGCCAGTGTCCGTTCATTTTCCCAGTTTCTGGACATGCTAGAAAACAACAGGGATAAAGTTGTCCATGGCTGGTTTCAGGGATATGCTATCAATGAATATGATATGGAAGAGAGGCAGCTCCCGGACAGACGTGTTATGGATACCATATTTCCGGATACGCCGGTA
>JAJZXS010000021.1 GCA_021806295.1 Thermoplasmata archaeon | reverse complement strand
AATTCAGATCATGTTTTTATTGTAAAAGATGGCGTAATATCAAAAAATTATGATATAAATGAGGAGACCGTAAAAGAATTGCTTAAAAAAGAAAATGTGGTAGATTACCGGAATAAATTTGTCACTCCAGGGCTTATAGATTCGCACAACCATTTTACACTTACCTCATTGAAATTGAAATATCAGGTAAATTTTGCCAGTGTCCGTTCATTTTCCCAGTTTCTGGACATGCTGGAAAACAACAGGGATAAAGTTGTCCATGGCTGGTTTCAGGGATATGCTATCAATGAATACGATATGGAAGAGAGACAGCTCCCGGACAGGCGTGTTATGGACACCATATTTCCGGATACGCCGGTATTCATTACACAGATGACTGAACATTACGGTATATGCAATTCCAGGGCACTGGATCTTGCAGGGGTATCTAAGGACACAGAATCTCCACCTAATGGGAAAATAGGAAGGTATGAAAACGGGGAGCCAAACGGAATACTTTATGAGGCAAATGCCATGGACCTTGTCAAAAAAATTATCCCGGAATACGATATAAATGATTATATGGAAGCTATAAAGTTCGGTGCTGAGAAGTATAAAGAAACCGGTATATCCACAGTGAAGGACATGGGTGGCACCGGAAAGGATGTTAACGAGGGCACCCGTGTTGCTGCATTGAATAAGCTGGCGGATGAGGGAGATCTGGAACTGAGGGTAGCCCTTGTTCTGCCCGTATATTCACTGGAGGATGTTGATAGAAAAATAGAATTATGGAAAAAGGTGCATGAAAGTAGCAGATTGAAATTTTCAGGGTTCAAAATGTTCATGGACGGCAGTATATTATCAAGGACAGCATGGATGAGGAATAATTATGCAAAACCTGAAAATACTGAAAATAAAGGGATACCCCTATGGAATATAGAAAATTTCAGGAAGGCTCTAGGTATCTTATCACAGACCGGACAGCATATAAGCATACATACCATAGGCGATATGGCAATTGTAACTGCCCTGGATGCCATAGAGGAAGTAAAAAACAATAAAAAATCATCCACTTACACTCTTGTTCACTGCTACAAGCTGGATAAGAATATCATAGAACGTATCAAATCACTTGATGTAGGAGTTGAAACCCAGCTTGCATTTATATATTTCATAGGGGATGGCCTCACAGAAAACATTGGAAGGGAACAGTCAAAATGCCTGTTTCCTGTAAAAACGTTAATGATGAATAATATTCCTGTTTCTAATGGATCTGACAGTCCGGTAACACCCTTTAATCCAGTATATGGCATGTACTCGTCAATATACAGGAAAACCTATACTGGCAATCATAGCGATATTTACGATGGGAAGGAAGGGCTTACACTGGAAGAATCATTAAAAACATATTCATCACAGAGCTCGTTAACAGTAGAATGGGATAAAATCGGCATTCTTGAAGACAATTACTTCTCTGATTTTGCTGTATGGGATAAAAACCCAGAGCATACGGGCGATAATTTAGATAGGTGGCTGGACACAAAAATTGAATCAATTTCAATGTAACGATAGCGTAAAGATAATTTTTAAAATAAAATTATTTTTATTGTAAGAAATTTTGGCTAAAAAATAATATTTATGGAATTATGCGTATCTCAGGGCTATGCCCTTCCCGAAACGGGGGTAATTCCACTCTATATTTTCATACGGGCATGCGATTCTTGATGCACCGCACTCAACGCAGTTCTCGTAGCCTATTACTATCCTGTTGTTCTGCCATGAAAAGACATTGGCAGGGCATATGGAAACGCATGGCTGCGGCTCACCATACTTGGCAGTGCATTCGAGGCATGTGTTTTCATCCTTTATTGCAAGATGTGACTTATCGTCTTTCTTATATCTCAGAGTGTATAATTTTTCTTCTGTTCTCATTTATCTCATCCTCATAACAAAAGTCATCAGGTCAGGTATTAGATTCCTGTAATTACTGACCATGGTGTTCCTTATTCCCATCAGGTCTCCCGATGCCCAGCCTTCAAGCATTGATGAAACCATATTTATGTATTCTCCGGCCTTGTTGCCAGTCATGAAATCTGTTTCCAGCTTTCTCTCCTTTGCTATCTTTGAAATTTCCGGATCCTTCATCAGGTTGTACCTGTAAATCTCCTTATCGTAGTTATGGACGGCTGCTTCACCTGCTATTGTACCTGATGCTATTGCCGGGGTAATACCGTCAAAGGTCAGGGGATCAACAAGCCCGATCGCATCTCCGCATAGATAGACGTTCCCCCTTGCAACATTGATATCCGGGAATCCACCCTCAGGTATGATCTTTGCAGAATATTCCCTCAGGGAGTATCCCTTTACTTTCTCTGCAATGCCTGTCATCTCAAGGAAATCATCAAGCAATTTTTCAGGTCTGATCTTCCTGTCAACAAGCTCCTTTATTGGAGACCCTATTCCAACAGCAAGACTGTCCTTATATGTATACATGAATCCAGCCACCAGCGGGTCTGATGTAATCATTCTCCAGGACATGCCGGTATTATCATCCGGTAAGTTGAACAAGGTATTCAGATCGCCTTTCTTTATGGAATAAACCATCTTTACTGCCTGTACAGAGTTTTCTGGTGTCCAGTCACCCTTGATCCCGGATTCCATGGAAACAAGTGAATTCACACCCTCTGCCAGTACAAAGGATTTAGCCGAGACCTCTCCCCTGTCTGTTATAAGTGATTTTGCAATGCCATTCTCCCAGTTGAGTTTCAATGCAGTTGTTTTGGGAATCACCATAGCACCTGCCTTTTCAGAAACTGATGATAGCCACTTGTCGAACTTTAATCTGCCGGTTGTTACAAGGCCATCTGGATGGAATTCTATATTTACCGGTTTATTTCCATTGTAAAGAGAAACTTTAATGGTTTCAACATTCCTTTCAAATGGCATATCCTCTCCGAAGATGGATGTTACATAGTCCTTTCTTATCATGGCACCGGAAACATTCTTTGACCCAGGTTCCGGGCCTCTCTCTATTACAAGTACCCTCTTTCCCTCTGAGGCTGCCTTAAGTGCAGCAGCGGAACCGGCGGGACCTGCTCCCACTATAACTATATCATAATCAAGCATTTACATCACCAATTTTTTTTATGAGTTCCGGAACAATCTGGAAAACATCACCTATAACACCGTAATCACAATTCTCAAATATCTGTGCCTCTGGGTCACTGTTTATTGCAATTATTCTCTTTGACCCCTGAATTCCAACCAGGTGCTGTATGGCTCCTGATATTCCCAGGGCTATGTAAAGGTTTGGCCTTATTGTTGTACCTGTCTGCCCTACCTGCCTGTCATGGGGATACCAGTTTGCATCAGCAAGCGGTTTGCTAACACCAACTATTCCGCCTATTTTATCTGCGAGTTCCTCAACGAGCTTCAGGTTATCCTTATTTACCAGCCCCCTGCCTGCTCCAACAACGACCTGTGCCGCAGCAAGGACATTTGTTTTCTCTATATTTTTATAATCGGTTATTTTGAATCTTGTGTCAACCTTTTTCATCTTCTCCCGTATAACTTTTCCCTTGAAGTCTCTTTCAGGAAGTGCAGAAAACACTCCTGCCCTGGTGGTTACCATTATAGGCTTGTTGTTGGGACATATGATTGTTGAAGTTTCCTTACCGCCGAAATCTGGCCTTGTTGCCTGCAGCTGCCCCTTTTCATCCACATCAAATATAATGCAATCTGCTATAAGCCCTGTATTGACCTTTATTGCCGTTGTTGATGCCAGTTCCCTTGAATTTGAAGTTCCGGGGAAGAATATTGAGTTTGGTTTGTATTTATTGACCATCATTTCAAGGGCAGCAGTGTACACATCGTTATCGTACCTTCCAGCATTTTCGGCCTCGCAGTAATAGACCTCATCTGCACCGTATTTAAATGATGTATCAATAAGCTTTTCATCCTTGTTTCCTATAATTACTGCCCCCAGCTTCGTATCCATGAGGTCTGCAACCCTTCTTGCAGCACCTAGAATTTCCAGTGATGTTTTGTTCAGTTCGCCATCGAAATGGTCTATATAGACCCAAATATTATCTTCCACCTTTGTCACCGGTTCAGGCTTTTCATATGCATCTTCCATGGATTTCATTCCTTTCAGGGATTCCTTGATCTTGGATACGAGAAAATCAACAGTTTTGTTCAAATCATCATTCTTAATGATTTCCGGGTTTCTCATCTTCGGTGGAGGCCTTACCCTTATAACCTTTGTCGGGGATGCAGCCAGGCCGATCTTTTTTGGATCAGCCTTTATATCATCCTTGGAAAGCCTTGTCACCTGGTATGTCATTGATTTAATCATACCTTCAAGGGTTGCCTCCCTTGGGCTATTGGAATTCTCAGTTATGGTTGCAACAAAAGGCATCTTTACCTCAACTGTTTCAGTATCAAACTCCGTTGTTCTCTGAAGCTTTGCAACTCCTGTTTCCATGTTTATATCCAGTATTTTATCCGTATACGCTATTTCAGGAATGCCCAGCCACATAGCTGTCTGTGGCCCGACCTGCTGGGTTTCTCCGTCAAGGGCACGCCTTCCGAATAGTACTATATCAGGCTTCCCGATTTTTTCTACTCCCCTTGAAACAGTATATGATGTTGCCCATGTATCCGAGCCAACCATTGCAGCATCGGTTATGAGATATATGTTATCAGCGCCCATTGCCACGGCATCCCGTAATGTAAGGTCTCCCTTTGGCGGGCCCATTGAAACAATAGAAACTGTTCCGCCATATTTTTCTTTGATCCTGAGTGCCTCTTCGATGGCATGCAGGTCAGGAGGGTTTATAATGGCCGGTACTCCCTCCCTGACAAGGTTATTGGTTACCGGGTCTATTCTTAGATCGTCGGCATCCGGAACCTGCTTCACAGCAACAACAATATTAATGCCTTTCATGGGAGTATATGCAAAGTGCTATTAAAAATCTTTTTGAATGGAAATAATAGTAAATTTCATTGTATAAAAGCTATTAGAATATATACTGCCATAATGCCGGAAAAATTTCAAATTACTGCCTCTGGAATACAATGCGATAATTCCTTATCATGTAAATGAACACTCCTAACATCAGTGCAATAGACACCATGCTTATGGCCAGCTCATTGAGGGTGCTTCCGTAAATCTGGTCCAGGTATACATTGCTCAGGAAAGGGCTGGCGCCTATAATTATGCCAAAGAAGGTTCCGGTGGCACATGCAGGGCATACACCCACTGCTCCTATAATTGACATTGGTGTGGCCTTTTTAAGTTTCAGGCCCCTGAGGGAGTAAGAAAAAATGGCACTGCCGATGATGGCAGCGGCTATTAGGGAGATGACCTGGAAAGGATATATGTAAACCCCGATAATATGCGAATAGTAGGCAAGAAAATCAGGTGTGAACATCGGGAGTCCGTAGAAAAAGGAGACATAATGTGGATAATGGTATCCAGAAGGCATTATATGTATCATCCCGCCTGCTATGGCAAGGATTACAGTATAAATTGCAAGAATCGGATAGAAGTGATTCAGCACCGGCAATGTATACCTCCGTTTTATTGCCCTGTAAATTGCAAGTCCCATGAGGAACGCTCCGGCTATGAGTATTGCATCATCCAGCGATGTATAGAATCTGGCAGTGGCAGCAGTAGCAGAATAATTAAAGGGCGATGGATAAAATAGAGACCCGAAACGGGAATATATCTCATATCCGTTCAGTATAAGCAAAATGCCGGCCATAAATATTATGAGATTGCCGTTTTTCATTTACCTTGAAATATATGCAGATTACATAACCGTTTCGATTTTCAATGCGTTTCATTAATTGACGTATTTTTATCGGGAATATTTTCATATGCACTGGGTATTTTTCCTAAACATAATCTTTAAATTAAATCGAACTATATTACAAGCATGGCTCTTGAAATCAAAAATATCATGCAGAAACAGCCTATATACATGAATGAGAATGCAACTGTATATGATGGCGCAAAGAAAATGTCCGAGGCAAATAAAGGTTCCATACTTCTGGGCGAACCAGCCTCCCTCAAGGGAATTATCACAGAACGCAATATCATAAAGGCAATTGCCGAAGGCAAGAAGCTGGATACGTCTCTGGGAAATGTTGCCACAAAGGAGAACCTCATATTTATTCACGAGGATGACTCCATTACCAAGGCTGCCGTACTTATGGGCAAACACAACATAAGGCACCTCATTGTTAAATCCAGCAGTGGGGCTGTTTCAGGCATTCTTTCAACCAGGGACTTAATGAGAGAGAGCCAGACATTGAAGGAGCTTGCAAATGTAAAGAATTCAGATTGGTTCGGAAGTGATTAAAATGGCAGTGAGTTTGGGACTTGAGGATGTATTCATAAAATACACAGGATTAACATATATAGATGGCAACGCAGGGGTTTTGAGATACCGTGGCTATGATGTAAACGACCTGGTAGAGCATACCAGTTTTGAAGAGGTCTGCTACCTAATGACCAGGGGGGAATTACCCAGCAAAAAGCAGCTTGAAGAATTTAAAGCATCAATAAAGGAACATTACGCACTTCCGGAACATGTTCTCGAGCTTATTTCCGTGCTTCCCAGGGATGCAGATACGCTGACAATGATGGAAACTGCCTTTGCGTCCCTTTCATCCGGCGACTATAAATGGAGCAAGGAAAATGATAGCAAACAGGTGCCGGTCATACTGGGAGAAAATCTTGGCATAATTTCAAATATTTACAGGCATAAAATGGGCATGGACCTCAAGAATCCAGATCCAAAATACGATTATGCAGAGGCATTCCTCATGAACTGCTTCGGAAAGGCAGATGAAAAGAAAGTAATGGCAATGAACGCTGCACTGGTTATTTACGTTGACCACGAGGTGCCCGCATCTACTACAGCGGCCCTGGTTGCATCATCAACACTTTCAGATATGTACTCCTGTATAACCGCTGCAACCGCAGCACTGAAAGGCCCACTTCATGGTGGTGCTGCAGAAGCCGCATATAAGCAGCTGCTGGATATCGGCACCCCGGATAATGTGGAGAACTGGTTCAAAACAAATATACTGGATGGCAAAAAAAGGCTCATGGGATTCGGCCACAGGGTTTACAGGACATATGACCCGAGAATGAAAATTTTCAAGAGGCTCGCCACAGAACTTGATCAGACTGAGGAACAGAAAAAATACTTCGAAATAGCCAAAAAACTGGAAGATCTTGGTGTTAAAGAATTCGGTGCCAAGGGCATATATCCAAATACAGATTATTACTCTGGAATAGTTTTCAACGAAATCGGCTTCCCCATATATATGTTCACCACCCTGTTTGGCTTTTCAAGGGTTCTTGGCTGGCTAGCCCATGTAACAGAATATGTAGAAGAGGAAGAAAGGCTGATCAGGCCGAGAGCAGTTTACACAGGGCCGGATAAAAGGGATTTCATAAAAATAGAAGACAGAAAATAAATTATTATTTTAATCATTGTAATTTTTATCAATAATATACTCTGTATGCAAAATACTCGGTATTAGTTCAATGTTCTATATTTTGTAAGAGATAAATCCTGATAATATTTGTCTATTACAAATATTAATTATCATAAAAGCAATTTAGATTCATGTCATTATTAACTGAAATCGCAGCAGATTCAAATAAAATTGGAATAGGTAGCACACCACTCATCAGGATCGGAAACAGTGGAATCTATTCAAAGCTGGAGTACCTTAATCGCTTCCATTCAATCAAGGACCGGGCAGCATTCTTCATGCTGGACTATGCACTGAAAACAGGCAGGCTGAAAACCGGAATGACCGTAATCGAAGGGTCTTCAGGCAATACCGGAATTGCCATTGCTGGAATTTCAAATCTCCTGGGATTCCACAGCGAGATTGTTTTGCCGGAATCTGCCCCGCATGAAACTGTAAAAGCACTGAAAAGATACGGTGCAGATGTCATTATTACACCTGGGAATAGCACGGAAAACTCTATTAATTATGCAGTAGAAAGGGCCCGTGCCAGCCCTGATAAATATTACCGTCCCGATCAGCATGAAAATGAAATGAACTCAAATGCACATTACTACGGCACAGGACCGGAGATAGCCAGGGAAATCCCCCATCCCGATCACCTGGTCATAGGAATAGGCACAGGTGGAACCATTACAGGGCTATCAAGATTCTTTAAACATCGTGGGAATACAATGGTAACAGGAATAATCCCTGAAGAGGGTTCCCATATAACCGGCCTTCGCAACCCTTTCAGATCAGATTATAAATCATTAATAGAGAAATACAGGAATTATATAGATGAGATTATAACAGTTTCACAGGATGATGCATACAGTGGGGTCAGGGAACTTAAGGAGAAGTATAACTTATTTTGTCGGCCCTTCATCGGGTGCTAATTATGCCGGATCGATTAGATCCTCTGAAAAATACGGAACAACTGTAACGGTGTTTCCAGACGATTTCTCTAAATATATAGATATTTACAGGGAAATAAAATTAATTAAATGATTTATTTTTTGAATCCGTATAATTTTCAAGTGGATACCAGTTGAAACCCTTGAGCTCTACGGTATTCTCATGAAGTGAAAAGACGGATATGGAGCAGTTTCCTATTTCAAGCTTTGTCAGTGGCATCCCCTCAGTAAGGGTGGCTATTGAAAACATAGCCCTGATAGGCTCCAGATGGGTACCAATTAACACTCTCTGATAGCCTCGATCAGATATGGATGAGGTAAATTTATCCATCCTTTTCTTTACACTGGAGAATTTCTCCACATTGTACCGATTTTCTACTCCATCCTGGAATGTTGCATACCATTCAGGATCCATTGCGGCTATATCTGACATCTTTTTGCCTGTTAGGTCGCCTGTATCCACGTCCCGTAGCAGTGCATCGGTTGTATATTTTTCGAAGCCCATTATTTTAAGTGTGTTCTGCACCCTTGGTATTGGACTGCTGAACACATAATCAAATTTAATTCCTTTCAAATATTTTCCCGTTTCCAGCGCCTGCCTTTTACCATTTTCTGTAAGTTCTGTATCATCCCTTGGAAATACGGCCTCAACATTGTTATATGTCTCTCCATGCCTAACAAAATAAAGCAACATATCACGGTATTGGGCTTTCATAAATAATATTTTAGATACCATACCGTATTAAGGAAATGATAAAAACTTCAGGACTAAATAATTATTAAATATAAGCATACAATGATAAATAAATGAGCCGAAATGTTGGGTTGTTTGTTATCGTTCTGGGCCTGATGATGACCGGTATTGACACCACAGCGGTAATCCTTGCACTGCCCGATATAACACTGGATTTACACTCAAATCTGGATACAACCATATGGGTTATAATCATATATCTTCTGATAATAGCAGTTATGACAACACAGCTCGGAAGATTCGGCGATTCATTCGGGAGGTCGAAAATATATAATTCCGGATTTGTGGTTTTCACTGTGGGTTCAGCGCTTGCAGGAACATCATTCAATATTTACGAGCTCATAGGATTCAGGGCATTACAGGCTTTTGGTGGGGCCCTCATGCAGGCAAATAGTGGTGCACTCATAGCCGATCTTTATCCGGCAAATGAACGTGGACGGGCTTACGGTTATACATCGATTGGATACACAACAGGTGCAACTTTAGGAATACTTGTTGGAGGAATCATTACAACCTTCATCGGATGGGAATATATATTTTATATAAATATTCCAATCGGGATTATTGCAACCATACTGGGAATTAAGAACATAAAAAGTGGAAAAACAACAAAGACATATTTTGACATTCCCGGGCTGGTTTCACTTCTGGCGGCACTAACCCTTACAACATACGGTGCCGCAAACATTACCGGCGTTGGGGTTGATTCATTCAACATAGCATTGATAATAACCGGGCTAATCATACTTGGAATATTTATTTCAGTGGAAAAAAAGGTAAAAAATCCCATAATAAACATGAAAGTTTTCATCTACCGCGTGTTTAACTTTTCACTTTTTGCCTCATTTTTTGAGAGCATGGGCTATTTATCAGTTATTTTTATAATAATGTATCTGCAGGGTATACGTGGTTTGACCCCTCTTGATGCTTCCCTGCTGCTGGTGCCAGGGTATGTTATCGGTGCCTGCATTGCACCATTCGCCGGCCGGCTCACAGATAAAATAGGTGCAAGGATTCCTGCCACATCAGGATTATTCCTGATGCTTGCCGGCATACTGGTTTATACAACATTTTCTATTACGACTCCTCTATATTTCGTAATAATCGCATCAATTCTCGGAGGCAGTGGATCATCACTCTTTTATCCTGCTAATAACAGTGCAGTAATGGCAAATGCCACGCCTGGTTATTATGGATTATCATCGGGCCTTCTCCGTACCTTTGCAAATATTGGCACCCTGATAAGCTATGTCCTTGCCATAACCATAGCATCCATTACAGTTCCCAAGTATGTGGCATTAGAAGTATTTCTCGGGCTCCATAACATAATAGGATCACTCGCGGCAAAATTTATGACAGGCATACGTTCTGCGCTTATAATGTCCTTTATTATTGTAGTTGTAGCAATGCTATTATCGCTTTTCAGGGGAAAGGAAAACAGGTTGGTTCCCATGGATAAAAGGTAAAAAGGCATGCAGGAAAAATGCTACGGATATCTTATATTTAAACACATAAGATAAAATTATATCTATATTAAACATTTACAGGCATGGATCTGCTACGAAAAGGCAAGGTTAAGGATGTTTATGATGATGGCGATACTCTGGTATTCAAATTCTCTGATAGAATTTCGGTGTTTGATAAAATAATTCCATCAGCAATACCCCACAAGGGAGAATCATTGTGCAGGACCTCTGGCTACTGGTATAATATTGCCTCATCAATCGGTGTAGAGACGGATATGATAGAACTAATATCAGACTCAGAAATGCGGGTCAAGAAATACAGGCAGCTTAACCATGGTTATCCATTTCTATCGAACTTTATGGTTCCGCTGGAATTTATTACCCGTTATTATCTTGCCGGGTCCCTCTTTGATAGGATTAAATCTGGTGAAATTGATTACCATTCTATTGGGTTTAAGAATATGCCAGTGTACGGCGAAAAACTTCCAGACCCATTTTTCGAGGTTTCCACAAAATTTGAAAAATTCGACAGGTATCTCGATGTCAGTGAGGCACTGGAGATATCCGGGTTAAAACTCAGTGAACTATATGAAATAAGGGAAATAATTTTTAAGATAGATAGAAGAATAAACAGCTCTGTTGAATCCAGGGGGCTTTTGCATGCAGATGGCAAAAAGGAGTTCGCCCTGGGAATAGGAAGAAATCCTGTAATTATTGACACCTTTGGAACGCTGGATGAGGACCGGTTCTGGGATAAAAATGACTATAATAATGGGCAGATCAATGAACTGAGCAAGGAAATGGTAAGGCAGTATTACCGTGAATCCGGGTATCATAAAAAGTTATTAGATGCCAGGGACAGGCATGAAAAAGAACCTGAAATAGCACCCCTGCCGGAGAATATGGTAAAAACTGTCTCTGACCTGTATATCCATATGTATGAGAAAATCACCGGTTTGAAGTGGTGATATTTCCTAACTATATACGGTACACTGGAAAATAAAACGCCGGACGCTTAAATTTCGTGCTCACAGGAAACTTATTAAGTTTATTATCAATGTTTGTTAAACTGGAATTAAAGTCATTAAATTTATGGAGATGAGAATACGGAATCCTTAAAAGATGAAAACAGTCTTGATGAAATACTTATGAAGTCATACCCACCGGGCATAAACAGGCACATAGAGATCCCTGAAACGGGCATATACCAGGCGTTTTCCAGATCTGCAGAGAGGTATAGCAGGAATGTATCAATTGACTTTATGGGGAATGAAATAAGCTACAGTGAACTTAAGAGGGAAATAGAGGGAGCATCCACATTTCTTAACAGCCTGGGTATGAGGCCTAAGGAGCGTTTAACAATAATGCTGCCCAATTTGCCGCAGTACATTATTTTTTTTATGGCTGCAATGAAGCTCGGAATTACGGTGGTTCAGATGAACCCACTTTATACAACCCCTGAAATAGAATATGAACTTAAGGACTCCGGGTCACAAAGAATTGTTATAATGGCAGCTTCTCTTGAGAAGGTTCTGCCATTAAGAAAAAAACTGCTTAATACCATAATTGTTGTTGGTGTTGAGGATTATCTGCCACCTTTGAAATCCACCCTCTTCCGGCTGGTGGATAAGGATAGCAGAAAGCATCTGCCACAGGAACCTGGGATTATAAGATATAGACGGGGACATGCAGAAACAAAAATTGAAGATGCAAAAATAGACCCATACGATGACCCAGCACTTCTGCAGTACACAGGTGGAACAACAGGTGTGCCGAAAGCTGCTACACTGACACATAGAAACTTGATTGCCAATGCGCACCAGCTCATAGAATGGTTCCCGGAAAATTTCAAGCAGGAAATATCATATTTAGCTTCAATACCATATTTTCATGTATATGGCATGATGACGGCAATGCTGACCCCCCTCCTCCAGGGTTCCCGGCTCATAATTATACCGGATCCCAGAAACCAGAAAATGATACTGAAGGCAATACGTAAAAAGAAACCTACAGCATTTCCCGGAATTCCAACGATGTATCACAGCATTATTAACTATCCTGATGTAAAAAAATACGGAATTGACAATATAAAATTGTGCATATCAGGTGCCATGCCACTTCCCCAGGAACTACAGAAAAAATTTGAGGACGTTACAGGTGGAACGCTTGTGGAGGGTTACGGATTAAGTGAATGCTCTCCCGTAACCAATATATCACCACTTCTCCCGGAATGGAAGGACAAGAGAAGGCCCGGGTCTATCGGGCTTCCGCTTCCTGGCACCTACGAAAAAATAGTGGACATAAATGACGGGGAAACAGAGTTGCAGCCCGGAATGGAGGGGGAATTACTGATAAAGGGCCCGCAGGTAATGAAGGGATACTGGAACCGGGTAGAGGAAAACAGGAATGTATTAAGGGATGGCTGGCTTCATACAGGGGATATTGCGAGAATGGACGTGGATGGCTATTTTTATATAGTAGATAGAAAGAAGGATTTAATTATTGCAGGTGGTTACAATATTTATCCACGTGAAATAGAAGAGGTTCTTTATCAAAATCCCAAAATCTCAGAGTGTGCTGTAATAGGGGTTCCGCACCCGCACAGGGGAGAAACTGTAAAGGCATTTATTGTCCCATCAGATAAAAC
Source organism: Thermoplasmata archaeon (assembly GCA_021806295.1). GTDB lineage: Archaea > Thermoplasmatota > Thermoplasmata > Thermoplasmatales > Thermoplasmataceae > Ferroplasma. Next base: position 5,963 of record JAJZXS010000021.1, on the reverse strand, counting down.
ACTTACAGAGGATGAGGTAAAAGAATACTGTAAACAGAAACTGTCAGTGTACAAAATTCCAAAAATAATAGAATTCAGGGATAGCCTTCCCCTTACGCAGGTTGGAAAAATAGACAAGAAGGCATTAAAGAAAGAATAAATAATTCGCTTTTATCCTTTAAAAATCAGGCTATCTACTGCCAAACATAGATATTTTCGTTTTTAAATCCTGTACCATCCCTTTCCATGATAGATTATCGTATTAATATCCATTACTTATAATGAGGCCTATCCTTCACTGGCATCCTTCTTTTAAAGCATCAAATCTCTGGGGTAAAACAATGATTTCCGGATATTACTTGTGAATTATTTGATTATCATGGATTTTATCCCACACCAATTTATATTCTATGTACTTAAATAATAATAGAAAGTATAATATATTAAATTTCAATGTTAAAATGTGGAATATACATATAAAGATGGAAAGATATACCAGGATGATACGGAGGTTTACGAAGTAAAGGCAAATTCCTCCAATCTAGGTGCTAAATCCATAGAAATTACCAGTACTTCAGGGCTTCAAAATGTTTACATCGACAAGGCGCCAGGCGGTTACAAAATCAGTCAGGGTTCCATGGAAATGGGAACAATTTCAAGAAATCTTTCCATGAACTACAATGGAAGGAATTATTCTCTGAGCAGGCCCTATCAGGATGGAGATTCACGGAAGATGGATATCAAATCAGATGATTCCAAGATAGGAACACTAACATTCGGACCAGGGTCACTTACAGGCATATATGATTTTATGAATGACGAGGTTCCGGTTGTGGTATATATGAGCGTAATGTCTCCGTATATAAGAACTGCATACGGGAATCCCAATGCACAGGGAACATCGGCCGCCCAGAGGAGAAACATGTATAGAATGCCCCGTATATATGCCATTCTTTCCAACGTTGTATTCCTGATAGCCATAGTTCTCATACTTTTTTCCAGCTATCTTGGAATACCTGCAGATTACGACTTCGTCATACTGATACTGGTAATAGTGTTCTCATTTGTAATCAGATCCATAGGACGCAGAAAATACATAGAGCAGCATAAAAATGACGATGAAAACGGAATGAATAAAAATTTATAATTATAAGCAATTATCTTTTACATGGATTTTTATGAGGAAATTACCTCTGAAATAGTTAATGGCACAATTAAGAATAAGGATCAGCTTCAGAAAGAGAAGTTATTATTATCAAAAAAATTTAATCTGGACGTTGTTCCCAGTGATGTGGAAATATTGAATTACGGAAACAACAGAAAGTATGTCCAGCTTTTGCGCAAAAAACCCACCAGAACAGTATCTGGAGTTGCAGTTGTAGCTGCGATGACATCTCCGGAGGCATGCCCACATGGAAAATGCATATTCTGCCCCGGAGGGGTTGATTCAAATTCCCCCCAATCATATACAGGCTATGAACCCTCGGCCCTCAGGGGTAAAAATAACTATTACGATTCTTATAATATAACATTCAATAGATTAAAACAACTTGAAACCATCGGCCATGATACAAGCAAGGTCGATCTAATTGTCATGGGCGGAACATTCACAGCCAGAAGCACGGATTACCAGGAAGCCTTTGTCAAGGGATGCATAGATGGAATGAACAGAAACGTATCGGGCAGCCTTCAGGAATCGATTATGGAAAATGAATTCTCTGAGCGCAGATGCATAGGCATGACCATTGAAACCAAGCCCGACTGGTTTAACGAAAGAGAAATAGATGAGGCCCTGTCATACGGCACAACAAAAGTGGAACTTGGCGTGCAGGTTCTCAATGACGCTGTGCTGAGGTTGAACAGAAGGGGGCACGGAATCCCTGAAATAGTCAGGTCTACACAGCTCGCCAAAGATGCAGGATTCAAAATATTATACCATTTAATGCCAGGCATGTACGGATCTTCGTATAAAGATGATATAAAAAGCTTTGATATGGTTATAAATGACGAAAGATTCAAGCCGGATATGCTTAAAATATATCCAACACTTGTTGTGAAAAACACGGCCCTTTATATGTACTGGAGGGAGGGAAAATTCATGCCCTTCGACACAGAAAAGGTAGACCAGATGGCAACATATTTTATGAAAAATATGCCACCATGGATACGAGTTATGAGGATGCAGAGAGATATCCCTGTTAACTTTATAGAAGCGGGCGTAAAGAGGAGTGACCTGCATAACCTTGTTGACAACCGCCTGAAGGGCATGGGTATAAAAACCATGGAAATTAGAAGCAGGGAGGTAGGAATTGCAAAGGATTCCTTTGGAAGCGATTATGAGCTGGTTAGAAGGAATTACAGGGCTTCCAATGGTGATGAGATATTTCTTTCCTTCGAAAATTCAAAGCGTGATATTATAGGCTACCTCAGGCTAAGAATGCCATCTGATCTTGCCCATAGAAAGGAAATACTGAACTCCTCCGTTATACGTGAAATAAAGGTTATGGGGAATATTGTGCCAATAGGAGAGGAATCATCCGAAAACTGGCAGCACCACGGATTCGGGAAAAAACTCCTTGACGAGGCAGAACGCATCTCGCTGGAAGAATATGATAAAAAGAGGATTATTGTTATAAGTGGAATAGGGGTAAGGAATTACTTCAGAAAATATGGATATGAAAGGCTTGGTCCATATATGGCAAAGCAGCTTGCATAATAAATGCATGAGTTTTTCCATTGCAATTTAAAAAATTATTTCCAGTTTTTCCACTGGTTAAGGTAGGCCTCAGACATGCCCCTTAATTTTTTTACATCCTGATCAGGGAGAACATTTACAGTTCCTGACATTTTTGCCATAATGAATATGTGAGCTGATTTTTCCAGTACCTGGGCAGCTATCACAGCCCTGTCCATGTCACTTCCCACTGTCACTGCCCCATGATTTTTCATTATGGTTGCATTATTTGTACCAAGGCCCTTCACAACATTATCTGCAAGTTCTTGCGATCCAGTAATCGCATATTCTGAAACATCCACACCATTCCCCAGAAGCATGGCAGTATCCTCTGTAACCGGAGGTATTCTCTGGTCTGTCACGGAAAGCACGGATGAGTATATTGAATGGGTATGCACAATAGCCATGACATCCGGCCTATTTTTATATATGGCATAATGCATCAATCTTTCACTGGATGGCTTCATATTGCCACTAACAATATTTCCGGCCGTATCTGTTACAACCATGTCCTCAGGTCTGCTCTTCTCATAATTTGTCCCGCTGGGTGTAATAACAACATTCCCATCCTCACATCTCAGGCTTATATTTCCCCAGGACCCCACAGTTAAATTGCTTCTTACCATTTCCCTGCAGGCATTCAAAACAGTATTTCTTTCCAGGTCATATTTCATTTTAATTAATTGCCATAACTTATAAAATCTTTATTCGACTATTTCTTCACAAGAATCGTATCCATGTCAGGATCCTTGATAAGAAGTTTTATGTCTGAAGTCATCCTGTAGTTCTGTGATTTTCTGGTGCCCACAAAAATGCAATCCGGGCGTTCCGATTCTATATATCCCCCCAGCTCCTCTTTGATTCCCCTTTTATCACCCGCCTTTATAATGGTTATATCCAGTTTATCTTCAGAAAGCATTCCCGGATTATCCATGAGCATTTTGAATCTATGTGTTGGGGTTCTGTCGTATTTCCGGAGGTCATAGATCGTAATACTGGAACCGTAGATCCTGCCCATCTGCATTGCAAGGAATACAGCAGCCCTTGTATTTATGGATTCCGCCAGTGGAATAAGTATGTTATTGTAGCTCCTTTCCATTTCTCCAGAGCTCAATATAGCTGTTGGTATAGTTGAATTCTTCAGTATATAATCACCGATGTTTCCGAATATGGAACTGGAGAGAAGCGATCGTTTCCTCGTTGACAGGAATAAAAGATCATAATAATGTCCGGACGTTTCAGCTATAATCCCACTCTTCGCATCTTCAAAAGTCTGTATTTTCGGGACAACCTTTATGCCGGCTTTTTTTCCTTCATTATAAGCTGCAGTAACAAGATTCAACCTCCCATAGGCATCCACATTCTCCTTTTTTTCCCTTATTGTTATAGCAGTAATTTCAGAATGGGAAAATCTGGCCATATCATACGATATCTTAAGTGCCTTTCTGGAATTTGTTCCCCTGAACATCGGCACTATAATATGATCCGTTTTCAAAAAATATGATCGTGAAGATTCAAACATGCCTTTATTTATTCAAGTAAAGAATATAATAATTTCTATTTTCAACTGGTATTTTATGTTTCATACAAAATGGCACTTCTGTATTGATTTGTAAAAGAAGCCATGATTATTTCACGAATTTATTCCAGGTGTCTATTCATTTTTATCTGTGAAGGAATCGCCCCTGTGGTGCCTTTCATTTAACCTTCTCTCTATGTATTCAAGAAGCTCAGCCCTGGTTTTTAATCCTGCAATATTGCTTTCCCTGCCGAGACGGTTATCCCTTATAAAACTCCTCAGATTCGCCATATTCTGCCTTTTAAGCACCCTCAAAAGGTCAGCGTCATCCCGGTATCCCGTTATCTTTATTTTGTCAGGAGCTTCCTTTTTTTCCTTTATTTTTACATCTATGTGTATATTTTCCATCAGTTCAGGATTGCGTTCAATTCTGTCGGCAAGATATCTAAGGATTTCAGGCAGCTCTCTGGATTTAGACTTATTCAACATATTTTATAATCTCCCTGACAAGTTTCGTGTATCTATCTGCAAGTTCATATCCGTATTTCTGCCCCAGTGTTGCAGCACCTGTCTGAAATTCTGCTGCCTCTGAAACTCTCACGCTAAGAGGTATATATGGCTCAAAAATTCTCGGGTAGTCGCCCTTCCTTTCCCTGTATTTCAGAGAATCAATTATTGAATCATGAAGCCTGTTGTTGGACCTGTACATTGATATGACAATTCCAAGAGGCTTTATTGCAATGCCCGTATCCTTTTTGAATGAGTTTATTCTGGTTAGAATTTGCGGTATTCCGTATGTCGAAAGTATATCCGGCACTGTTGGTATTATATAATAATCTGAGATATATATGCCTGCAAGGGTAATTAATCCCAGATTGGGTGGGCAGTCTATCATAACATAGTCATAATTTTCCAGTATGCTTCCCAGTGAATCCTTCAAAATTGTAATAGGGGTCTTTACAAAATATCCAGAATTTGATACCAGTGGAAGCTTATCCTGTATATCTATGAGCCTCAGGCTGGACGGAAGCAGGTCCAGGTTCTGGATTCCTGAATTTATATTTGATACATTTTTTACAATAGATGAATTAATATCGAATACTTCTGTGCCATAAACCTTATCACTGAAAAGCTGAAATATGGTGTTTCCTTTTTTATCCATGTTAAGCCAGCGGGTCTCATCCATTAGTGAAACTGTGGCGTTGGTCTGCGGATCAAGATCAATAATGAGTACTTTTTTACCAAAGCTGGATGCGAGGAATTCAGATATGGCAATTGTGGTCTGTGTCTTGCCAACCCCGCCCTTTAGATTAATGGTGCTTATAACATATGCCATTAGAGGTAAAATGCCAGTTTGTATTTAAATTATTTCACAGGTTTTAAATGTCCCTGAAATTCTGAAAATATTATGGAAATGATAAATGATTTAATACGGGGGCATGGGTTTGAGCACCGTACCCTCCTTGTTCATCAGGGTTTTATATTTTCCCAGGTTGATCTGTACATATCTTACAGGTTTCTGTTCGTTTTTCATCAGGAATCTTTCTATAGAATCGTTATTTTCATTGGCCTTTTTGCATACGTCACTAACCTCGTCGGGCGTTAATTCTCTATCCGTATCATCCATATAGCGTATGTTGATGCTCTTGATTTCCTCACATCTGTACATATAATCATAAAAGCTTTTGCATTAATTAATTTTATTATACAGCATTTAGCATTGACAGCCAC
>JAJZXS010000041.1 GCA_021806295.1 Thermoplasmata archaeon | reverse complement strand
TTTATTATATTGTTAACAGATCTTGTTGACACACCACTGATGTATGATTCTGCTATTACAGAGTTTAAGGCCTTTTCCACAGTGGAGTACTTGTCAAATACAGTGGTTGTGAATGATCCTGACCTTAGATCAGGCTTATCTAATATTAATTCACCATCCACAGTCTTTAATTTCCTCTTCTTGGTTCCATTCCTGTAGCCTTTCCTATTATTATTCCTTTCATATCTTACAGCATTTAGCTGTTCAACGGCCTCCTCATCCATTACATTGTTTAAAAACCATGTAATCAGTTCCTTCTTTCCCTCTTTTCTGTCATTTATGAAAAGCTTTATTAATTCTTCTATACTTATTAATTGACTCTTTGTCTTTGTCATTTTTTCATCTCCTAATGAAGTTATGATATTGCAAAGAGTCATTTTAAATTTACAGCAGAATAATTACATTATCCCGAAATTCGGGGCAAGTTAATTTTATTTGGATCACCATCACGATTTCAGATATATTCCCATATTTTTCTGTCCACGTAAGAGAGTGACATATTGATAGTATTCCATTTATTTTAGTGCAATAAATCAATTTTAACTCATTATACCCGTTATGATTTCTCTGTAATATTGATTTGTGCAGTTTTAAAAGATGTTGAATATGAAAATAGCATTACTAAAAGGGCATAGGTGATTGATCACTTATATAATATATAGAAAATAAGATTAAAGTGCTCTTCTTATACCAGTTAAAAATTTGATTGTTTTATTAAATATTATTAGACCATTATAATCAAAAAAAATTATAAAGTTAAAATATGTATAAGCCATACTAAAAAGCCCGTGTGGGGTAATTTGGATATCCTGAAGGCCTGCGGAGCCTTAGATTCGGGTTCAAATCCCGGCGCGGGCGCATTAATAAGTATTTAAACTCTTAATAGTAGATAAAAGAAATATTATGGTTCTCCTTATTACACTGTTTTCATATTGGAAAGTATACTGTTTATTCGATTCTGATAATTATCCAGCATATAAAGTGATAGGGTATTCCAGAGAATTACATCGATAAACTATCTAAAAATATACTTTTGAATAAAAAATTAATTTAAAAAATAAAAAATAAAATTATTTTACGGGTCTGATACGACTTTCAGGTCTATGTTCAGTGAGAAGTCAGATCCCTGGTAGTGGTTTACATCTTTACCATTACTGTTGCCAAGTCCAACCCATATATCCATTATTGCAGTTCCTTCTGGACTGAGAGATGTGTTAAACCCGGATACAGTTGTTACGTTGTATATGTAACCTGTTGAGCTCTGAAGTTCACTCATGAAGTTACCGTGACCTTCTGAAACCTGTGTTGCGTTAATGGGTGCGTTTGCTGAATTATATGTTGCATCAGATGAGGTCGTCATTGACATTGCTCCAGGTGATACTATGAAACCAACAGTTCCGTTATTCGTAATAGTTACCTGTACCTCTATATATTCACCAGGCGCAAAGTTGGTTGCATTCACGACATATTCCTTCCCGCTGTTTGCAGTGCTCATTGCTAGAGTTCCAAGATTTAGATGGCTGCTGCCGGGCGCATATGGTTCAGACGCTCCTATCTCATATATAACCCCATTTGGACCCTCTACGGTCAATGGTGTGTTATTTGCATTCGTAGCTACCAATATCCCACTTTCATCCCAGGTCAAATGGCCTGCTGTGCTATTAATGGCAACGCTAGAACTCCCAGAGAATGCGGAGAAAGCGAATGTTCCTCCCATTGCAATAAGAATTGGCACTACCAATAATACGGCTAACTTTTTGTTCATTTAGTCACCAGAAATTAATCTGTTATCTGTAAATAATAAAACAGGAAATTAAAATATGGTGCAGTAATTAAAAGAGTTAGACCATAAAACAGGTAAAAAATAATAGTTTTTATAATACATAAGTATATCATGTACTGATATTAAATAAATATCATAACTCAGTACTTTTAATAAATAAAGGTTAAACTAATACATACATCCAATTTATATGAATAAAAAACTGCATCTGGCGATTATAATAATTCTGGCAGTCGCTATTATTTTTTCTTCATTTATTATACTTGAACCCAGGGAGCATAGCAAAGAAATTCCTGAAACCAATTTTGTATCAAGCGCGCAGGTAAACCTTGAGGCCAATATAACAAATAATAGCCTGTATAGTTCAAATCACCTTTACAATCCAACCGTTATATATGAAAAACTACTGAAAAATATGACAGTATATATAACCGCAAATTTTCTATCTTCCAGTAAACAAACCGTATTTATTGACTATTCCATAGGTGTAATATCATCAAACCCTTCATGGTCCAAGTTATTCAGCTCAAACAGTTCAACACTGGAATTCAACGGAAGCCAGACTATTTCAGGCATGGTGATTCCTTTAAACCTTTCATGCCTTTATAATCAGTCGGCTGAGATAGATAGCCAGCTTGGATATACAGGAACAAGCCCCACAGTTGACATAAATATAACTGTCCAGGATCCTGTTAGTGGAATCTCCTCAAGCACATACCTTCTGATAAGCCAGGGGAATCATTATTATACGGTTAAATATGGCAGCCCGGCCAGCATGACCGGAACAGTGGATATAAAAGATGCCTACGGCAGCAAGCCCATAATAGGACTGCCAGCTTTATATGGATATATAATAATAGTTCCATCAGCCATACTTTTTGTTTTCCTGGCTGTCACGTACATTGGTGTGCCAAAGAAGAAAAGCAAACTGGATCTGAAACTCCAGGAGTTCGGTGACAGGATAATAGATGTGGAAGCAATGCCTAAGGGTATTGTGACAAAAGTGGATACATTTGATGAACTGGTCAAATTATCCGATGCCTACCATGAACCATTATTCTATATAAAAAAGAGTTCACTTTTCTTCGTCTCCCATGATTTCAAAAATTATGTCTATTCCTACAGAGGGGTTGAGAAATGAAAAGAATACTGTCTCTTGTGCTTGCGTACATAATAGTCTACCAGCTATCCTTAGCTTATCTGAAAAATACATGGATAACAGTGCTGGTATCACTTATCCCGCTGCTTCCGATGGTTTTCAGCATAAGGCTAAACATTAACAGGGATATAGTAAAGGTCGCAGCCCTGGGAATATTTATGGAAATTTTTCTTCTGGAGCCAGGAATAGCATTCCATAAAATTACTTTCCATTTCTATGCTGGCGTTCTTCCCTCAACGCTGGCCTATTCTGCCATTACAGCATTTTCATTATACCTTGTCCTGCTTTGCATTGAAAAATCAGGAATAAAGAATTTTGCCATAGAGGGGTTAATTTTCGGGTCTACTGTCTTACTATTTTATTACCCATATTATGTACTGATAGACACAAAGACAATATTTTCCATAGCAGTTTTCAATATGATTTTCATATTTTTCCTGGCATTGACAGTACTATTTATTTTTTATAAATCCGGATTTAATTTTGCAGGAATTCTTGTTTTCCTTTTCATGTTCATGCTTTTTACATCACTTTCTATCAACATTAATGTCTCGAAATATTACTATCTCATGTGGGAAATGATTGCCCTTTCTCTGGTAATATTCATCTCTGATTTAGTAATGAAATCTTCCTTTAATTTCAAAAACGTGTTCTCCGGAAATAGGATCAATATAAAAAAGGCACTTAAGAACTCAAAGTGGCTTATAGTTATAGTGGTTATTGTGAGCATTGCATCCATAGCAATAGCACCCGGAATTTCCGATCACAGTTACTTCGTTATAGGCGACCCCACAGGGAGCATGTATCCTGTTATAAAACCTGGATCTATACTTTTTGTCGGGCCCATAAAAACATCCTCTGTGAAAGTTGGTGATATTATAGTATTCAATGCACCCTGGGAAAATGGTACTTTGTTTGCCCATCAGGTAATAAGGATATGCTACATAGGCGGGCATGAGTATTTCAGGACCAAGGGTGTGGCAAATCCGTCGAAGGACCCTGAACCGGTGCCGACATATGATGTAAGAGGACATGTCCTCTTTTCTGTTCCATATCTTGGATATGCTTTGATTTATTCGAAGCTCATACTGGCAATTGTTTTTGTTGGGATTGCAGGCATGCTTCTGTATCCGGGAAGAAAGAGCAAATCATGGAAAACGAAAAATGTTAGGTGGTAACAATGGTATGTGTAGAAAATTTAAGAGAAGGTGGTTTAATATGGTAAAGAATTCAATTATAGTTTTTGACAGCAATGAATGGGAAGAAGTGTATAACGGAATAGTCAGCAGTAGGGTGGATATATATAAGGTGGACCTGATCCTCCGCTCAAGAAAAACAGGAGAAGAAATTCCAGTGGTTATGCTCAGGGGAAGTTCTGATAGCAAGATAAAGAAAATCAAAGAATTTACAGAGAATGTATCAAGGAATCAGTATACCAGAAAAATTGCAATATATGGAGGTGTGATTCCCCCGGAATTGCGTGAAATATCACTTAAATTTAATATTACCCTATGCCACAAGATAATACTGAACCATACAAATATGTCAAAGATAATTGAGGTGCCTGCAAGTCCAGTGGAAAAGCCACTCCAGCAACCTGAGAATAAATATGAAAAAATACAGCGCCGTGAGAAAATATTTATAATCAAGGAAATACTGGATACAGTTAATTCCAGTGAGGGGATAAACATTACAAAGATAATATACAAATGCAACCTGAATTACCAGTATGCCATAAAATTGCTTGAAAATCTTATACAGAAGGGTATGGTGGATGTTATGGAATATAAGAACGGCATTAAATATGCAATAACTTCAGAGGGGAAAAATTACCTGAATGATCTTAAGTCGTTATAAAAGTAATATGGAATAGTATAATGCTGGTTAGCCTCTGGTTGCCTGTATGGATTTATACAATATTATCGATGCATTATTAATTATATTATAAGATAAATATGACATGATATAACAATATTTAAATATAATAAATTTAAATTACTACATCCATTAATAGATATATTTTTTGATAGTAAAATTTGCCTACTTATTACGATATACGTTCATGACCTGGAAATACAAATATATGAGTTTGTATAAAACGTTTATTTTACATTGTTTATATGTGGTGCTAACTTCAGTATATTAGATTAAATTTATTCGGCACTATAAGAAAAGTTTAATACCTGGTATTGAATTAATATTTATGGTCAGGAATAATGATGAGTACGCATTTGAACTTGAAAGCTGGTGTATTGGGGCTCATGGTACAGGCAATAACTATTCAAAAATTGTGAAAGACACAACAGGACTTAAGATATTTTTATTGTTTCTGTCAGGTACCATTATTGACAAGATTAATATTTTAAAAAGTGTAAGTATACCAGAAGAGATAGAAAGTGAAAACAGAATTGCAGTTTACTCTGGCATGATAGATAGCAATATAAAAAAATTGGCAGATTCTATTAACATACAGCTGGTCAAATCATTGCGGTTTAATTCTGGTCTTTATAATATTACTGTGAGGGTTGACAACAATGCCGTAAAAAAACCATTCCTGAGTTCCAGGACCAAGAGGTCCAAAGTTGACATACAGAGGGAAATACTGGAATCAATAATATCAAACCCGACCACATCTATAACAAAAATTGTGTACAGATGCAATTTAAATTATAGATACTGTACAAATTTGATAAGTGAAATGTTAAAGTTGAATTACCTGCAAATGATAGAAGATGAATCTGGAATGAGATACACAGCAACCACCAGGGGCATTGAATATTTAAACAATTTAAGAAAATTAAATCTGAGTTAGATTTGGTCGCTTGAGAAGGTGGGAATTTGTTCCCCATGAAAGTGGAGCCCAGGCCTGATAGTTAAACATTAAAACACAGGCAAATGGACTGATTTGTAACAATTATACATATACATTTAATAGCACGTATTCCGGTTTAGAATTATGGTACCAAGATTACCGGGCCTTATAGTGGTTTATATTATAATTGCATCATTGCTAATACTGTACTTCGGCAGGCTGATTGCAATCCTTTTCAGAGATATCCAAAAGAAAAAGAATATAACGGACCTTCTTTTCCTAAAACTATTGCTTGAGTTTATTTATTCAAATGACCTCATGGATGAACTGGAAAAAATCATATCAGGCATCAGAGTAACCGGGGACGGGAATGTTCTGGAAATATTCAGGAAAATAATACCAGACGCTGAGAGTGAAATACAGGCTGTTTATGAGCCACTTAATGAATACAATGAAATAAAAAATAATTATGACCTGCTACATGAAAACTACGGCTGGCTGCTTTATTTTACAGTTATATATGGAACAATAGAGGTGGTTATTTACATTCTATACCATATACAGATTATAGGTGGGTACCACACATCTTATTTTCTTTCAATATTTCTTTATTCTGTATATATTATTGCCACTGTCACATCTACAGTGATTGTTGCATCAATATTCTGGCTTATAATCAGAACAAGGAGGAGAATGCAATTGTAGGATTCTGCAGGGTCGGGCAAATTTACAGAATAGATAGATATTAAAAGTTTACACGGGGTATGTTTATAGGTAAATTCAAGTTTGATTATGCATAAAATAAATCATGAGAGTACAGTATATATTACTCCCTTTTCACTGTAAAGCCTGTTTTCAGCCTCATCGAATACAACGCTGTGTATACCGTCTATTACATTGTCGGTAACTTCGAGGCCCCTTCTGGCAGGGAGGCAGTGCATGAATATATAATTACGATCTGCAAAATCTACAAGATCCTCATTTACCTGGAAATTTTTGAAGGCCTTTTCCTTTTTTTCCCTTTCGCTTTCCTCTCCCATGGAGACCCATACGTCTGTATACACTATATCTGAGGAATCCACTGCAGTTCTTGGGTCTCTTACTATCTCTATCCTGCTTCCTGTTTTCAGGGCTATGTCCCTGGCCCTGTATAGTAGGTCCTGATCCGGGTCATGGTGTTCCGGGCATGCCACGGATATGTCCATGCCTGTTATCGCAGCACCTATAAGAAGTGAGTTTGCCATATTGTTTCCATCGCCTATGTAAGCCATTTTAAGCCCTTCAAGCCTGTGCTTTTTCTCCATTATGGTCATAAAGTCTGCAACAATCTGCATGGGATGCTCCCTATTGTCCAGTGCATTGAGTACCGGTACCGTTGAATATTTTGCAAGTTCCCTGACATTCCTGTAATCGAATGCCCTATATGAGATCACATCAAGAAACCTGGACATTACTCTGGCTGTATCTCCTATGGTTTCGCCATCGCCAAGGTGCATATCCTTCGGGCTCAGGTAAATAGCATGCCCATTAAGCTGCTCCATTGCAGCTTCCAGTGATATTCTTGTTCTTGTGCTGGGCTTTTCAAAAATCATTCCGAGAATCTTCTTTTCTGAAAATTGAATTGTTCTATCCTTTTTGAGCCTAATAGATAAATCTATTATATCTTCAAGGTCGTTCTGCATATCAGCAACGGAAAGTATGTCTCTCTTCATAGGTTCCATAGAAAAAGAATAAATTTAAAACTTTTTATTTATTAGATCTGTATAAAGAGTTATTGCAGCCTTGCTTCCATCACCCACAGCTGTTGCTATCTGTTCCTCACTGCCGGATAGAACGTCTCCTGCCGCATATATTCCAGGAATGTTTGTCCTTCCCTTCTCATCACCAAGGATAAATCCGTGATTGTCAAGTTTCACCCCTATATTTTTCAGGAAGGATGTCTGTGGAATCACACCTATGTAAACAAATACACCATCCAGTTTTACAGTCTTCTCCTCACCGGTTTTCAGGTCTTTATACTTTAATCCGTTGAGCTTCTTTCCATCGCCCAGGAATTCTTCGGTTTCAGCGTTCAGTATAAATGGGATTTTCTTTTCATCTATGGATTTTACATAGGCATCCTCACACTTTTTAATCTTCGAGTGTGCTATAATGGATACATTTTTGGCTATTCCATCAAGGTACAGGGCTGATATGGCGCCTGAATTGCCGCCCCCTATAACTGCTACGTCCTTGCCCTTGAATAAATAGCCATCGCATGTGGAGCAGTATGATATCCCTTTTCCGTAATATTCATCCTCACCCTTTACGTTCATTTTTCTATGGGTTGTCCCTGTTGTAACTATAACAGCCCTGGCTGTGAAATCAGAACGGTTTGTTGTGATTTTGAATTTATCTCCCTCTTTTTTGATATCCCGTACATCTATTTCCGTAATTATTTTTCCGTACTGTGCATAGTGCTTCCTGAAATTCTCGGCAAGGTCAGCCCCCTCTATGGCTGTATACCCCAGATAGTTCTCAACAAGTGGGGACACAGCAGTATTTCCGCCTGGCACCGATTCACGTTCCAGAATGGCAACACTCATGCCTGATCTTTTTATGTACACACCTGCAGAATAGCCTGCCGCACCTGCACCTATTACAATTACATCATAATCAGTTTCATAATCTCTTTCTGTAGAACTAACATTAAACTGCATCATTTTATGTCACCGTTAAAACATTATTAAATAATATTTATACTTTTTAAAATATGGAAAAAATTAAAAAAATCAGTATCCGCCCATTCCGCCGGGCATGCCGCCACCCATGCCTCCAGGCATGCCACCGGCTCCACCGGCAGGTGCTGAAGATTTCTTGCTGGCAATGACATCATCTATCCTGAGTATCATTGTGGCTACCTCCACGGCGCTTTCTATGGCATGTGTCTTTACACGGAATGTATCAAAGACACCAGCCTCAAGCATGTCGCTGATTTTATTTGCGTCCATGTCGACACCGTAGTTTTTGTTCCCCTTTTCGTGTTCTGATTTCAGTGAGATAAGGGTGTTTATTGGATCCATTCCTGCGTTTTCAGCCAGTGTTCTGGGGATAATTTCCAGGGCCTTGGCAAAGGCTTCTATGGATAGCTGTTCCCTTCCGCCTACGCTGTTGGAGTATGATCTGAGCTTCATTGCAAGCTCGGCCTCTGTAGCACCTCCTCCAGGAAGGTATCTTCCGTCCTCCTTTGTTATTGCAACAACCCTTATTGCATCATTGAGTGCCCTTTCTATCTCATCCACAACGTGCTCTGTCCCGCCCCTGATAAGTATGTTTACAGCTTTGGGATTTTCGCAGCCAGTGACAAATGTCATCCTGTCATCGCCTATCTTTCTCTCTTCAACGGTTTCAGCCTTTCCCATTGTTTCTTCAGAGATATCGTCAAGGTCTGTTACCATCTTTGCACCGGTAGCCTTTGCAAGTTTTTCCATATCGCTCTGCTTGACTCTTCTTACAGCGTATATTCCGTACTTTGCAAGGTAATACTGTACTGTATCATCAATTCCCTTCTGGCACAGAACCACGTTTGCTCCTGATTTCTTTATTTTTTCTGCCATTTCCTTCAGGGTATCGCTTTCCTGGTCAAGGAAGTCCTGTATCTTGGATGGGTCTGTTATCTGGACCTTGGCATCTATCTCTGTTTTCTTGATTTCCAGAGCAGAATTTATTAAGGCTATCTTGGCATTTTTTACAACAGAAGGCATCTTTGAATGAACCTTTTCCTTGTCTATTATAAGGCCGTTTATGAATTTAGTATCGGCAGCGCTCCCACCGCTCTTCTTGTCAACCTTTATGTTGGCTGTATCAACCACGGTTTTCTTTCCGTCTGTTTCTGAAACCGCATTTATGGCGTTAACCACAAGGTCTGCAAGGAATTCGGCGCTGACACCGGTGTTTTTTCCGGACAGTGCAGTTATTGCAATTTTCCTGAGTATCTTGTCATCATTAGCGCTGACAGACATGGCTGTGAGCTGTTTTCTTGCCTCTTCTGCCCCAAGGTGGTATCCATCTGCTATAATGGTAGAATGAACTCCCTGGTCAAGCAATGCCTCAGCCTGCTTTAGAAGCTCTCCAGCCAGTACCACCACTGTTGTTGTCCCATCCCCTACAGCTGTGTCCTGTGATTTGGATGCTTCAACAATCATTTTTGCAGTCGGATGGTCTACATCCATTTCCTTCAGTATGGTTGCACCGTCATTGGATATAATTATATCACCGATGGAATCAACCATCATTTTATCCATGCCCTTGGGCCCAAGTGTTGTCCTTACTGCATCTGCAATGGCCTTGGCGGCCTCAATGTTGTTCTTCTGGGCATTTTTGCCCTGCTGCCTTTCTGTACCTTCCTTTAATATCAATATTGGGGTTTGACCTGACATCATAACAATCGATTCATAAATATGTTCTTCAATATAAGTTTTTCTAAAATTAAAATATTAAAATTAAAGGATTAGAATAATTTTAATCCTGTGCCCCGGAAAGGTCTTTTTTCTTTGTTTCTTTTCTGACCTCTGCAGGAAGGCGGCCAAGGCGGTAATCTCCCTGGTCCACAAATTTTATCAATGTGGCCAGCCTGGGGTGGACCCTCTTTATTTCGTTATAAATATCAAAGGCAACCCTCCTGAGGTCGGGGTGCACCTGGGGATTAGACCGCAATTCAATAAAGTATGTAAGTTCGTTTAAATTTGCGCTGAATACCACGGGATATCTGTATGCATAGGGTACAGTATACTGTGCCAGTTTTTCCCCATATTTTTCCCTGATTTTTCCATATAATTCAGCGGCTTCCAGCATTAATCTATCATATCTGTCCCTCAGGTCAGGTATCCCTGCCAGGTTTTCCGGCATGTCGTATCCATAGTCAATGCCAAGGGGTTTCCTTATGATAGAGAAGAAACGGTGCCTCTGGAATTCCCTGAACGCACCGTAATTCATATTTACCTCAAAGGTGTAGTTTATTGATTCAAATGCCCTGCCGATCTTATGCCTCCTGTTTGCCCTCATGGAAGCCAGTTCATTCAGTATGGATTCTTCCTGCCCGGGAGCCAATGATGCGCTTCCATATGCACCGGTATTCTGGTAAATAAGCAGTCTTGTGGCCATTTCAATTGCAGCACTTTCATCCATATAATTTATTAGCCTTATCCTGCCTGGCACCAAATCATTATACCGAATATTCTTACCCAGAGAATCCCTGGAATTTATATAATCAACCTGGGCCTTCCCGTGGGATGTCACTGCATCATCTATGAGTTCCGGAAGTTCCGGCTCCAGCTCACTGTATATCATGTCTGCATATTTCCGGCTCTCAGGGGTTCCATAGGCATTTAGCCTTTCGATAAGCGAAATGAACGCCCTTCCATTGCCAGATAGTCCCATATTGGTAAGTGTGGATGCCGGCAGAACAGACCTTATCTCATCAAGTACAGCAGACCGCAGGGATGACCTGTAAGATTTCTCCATTAGATCACTGTCAGCTGATTTTAAATCCTCATACTTATAATTTTTGCCCCCCACCTGGAACACAAAACTTTCCAGAGGATTGTTTTCTTCCATATATTTCATCATCACCGGATATGATTCAGAATAAAAATCGAAAAGGTCTGTACACATTTTATTATACTCGTCTTCCATTTCAGGTATTCCTGCATCTCTTCCATGCAGGTACAGATAGCTGCCATTTACCTTTCTGCTATATTTGACATACCTTGATGACTTTTCCAGATATGACAGCCCTATTCTTGGCTCCTCTATTACCTTTGAAAGCACATTGGAAATATTCTGTATGCCAAGCTGCGCTGTTGTAAGCTCTGCCACGGATTCATCACCGTAATCCAGAAATATTCTTTTATAGAAACTACTGGCCCTTTCTGGATTATCTTTGAACTCTTTTTCATAAACATCCCGTATATCAAGGTTCAGGGTCCTGCTATACCGGGACATCAATGCACCACGGTCAATCATATCTGTTTTAATAAGGAATACATCCCTGCTCCTGTTGGAAAAATCTGTCATGATGATAGTAATTATAAGATAGATAAAAATATAACGCCGGTGATGCACAATTTGGTCGCATGCTGGTTTGTATAAGATTTTTATATACATAGCCCATACAGTACCATGAAATTAATAGTTCTGGGAGGGTCAGGATTCGTTGGAAGCAACATTCTGAAGCAGATGGATGCCGAGGAAAAGGCTTACTTTTCAAGAAATAATTCAGAAGAGCTGGATAGCCTGGGTATAAAATATATAAAGGGGGATATAAGAGAATATGAGGATGTTAAGAATGCCATTGAAAATTATGATGTTGTTGTGCATGCAGTTGACGTACTTGTAGAAAATGAAGAAACCCATGAGGATTTATCCCTGAAAGGCATGAAAAATATCGTCCAGGCAATGCAGGAATTGAGGGGAAACAGGAAACTCATTTACTTTTCCGCCATAAATGCAGATAAGGGCAAGACAGACTATTTCAGATACAAAAGGCTGGCTGAGGACAATGCAAGCCTGATCAAAACTTCACTTATAATAAGGCCATCAACAATGTTCGGTCCAGGCGATAAATTTACAAAAATGCTAATAAACGCTGCAAAGGGCCGTGTTCCCTATCTTCCAAGAAGTGGAAATATGGCACCGGTGCATATCAATGATGTGATAACTGTAATTAAGAATTCCATGGAGAGGTCAGGGGTAATAGATGTATGCACAAGGGAGAGGGTTTCCTTTGCGGATATGTTCAATGTAATCCGGGCCAAACTGGGAATGCAGCCGGTAAAAGAGGTGACATCCACAATATTCAAACCTTTCATTGGATCGCTTGAAAAAAGGGGAGTCCTGACAAAAGAGCAGTTCTATATGCTGCAGCTGGATTACTATAAGGAAAATACATCATTATACAGATATGTGGCAGAGCCGATAACCTATAAAGATTATATAGCCTCTGCAGACATTGAAAAATTAAAGTAAAACATTTCCCACAGCTTCATTATTTATCATATTTATCAATTTTTGCATATATTCTACAGGATATTCTCCTATATGACCTGAGAAATCAGCATCCTCTCTCAGGGAAACCAGATATGATAATGCTATTCTCAGATTTGACGCGGCAAGAATAAGGTATGCGGTATATTTATCGCCACTATCCATTTTCTGTTCTATGTCAACCCATTCCTTTGCTTCCCTTCTCAGGGATTTTCTAACATTGTCAGGGAGAACCGTATCATTATCGTAGATATTTTCATTCAGGGTGTCCAGTATATCCAGCATTTCCCTGATTTTCTCTATATTCCTTGCCTCTGATATGGCCAGCCCGAGAAAAGACTGCACAATTTTTATCTGCGATTCATAAAGAAAGAACTTATGGTCCACAGGCAATTTTTTTTCTACCAATTCACAGTATTCAAGTAAAAGTTCATCTTCCATGGAAGTAAATTTAGCACTATTTAATTAAATTATTTGTTTTTAACTTCAGTAGCTCCGGGCAGATTCGAACTGCCGTCTGCTGGTCCAGAGCCAGTAATGCTTGGCCACTACACCACGGAGCTATAATTAGTCATTACATTGTAATATAAAAATATTAATAAATTATCATCACATTATAATTGATGTTTTCACTAGGCAATGAAATAAGGCTCACAGTTTTCGGATCATCACACGGACCGTACATAGGCGGTACGGTGGATGGGCTGCCCGCCGGGACTGAAATCAACAAAGAATATATCCAGAAATGGCTCGACAGGAGAAGGCCCGGGCAGAGTCTCATTACCACGCAGAGAAATGAGGAGGATGCCATAGAAATTATTGCAGGGTCCAGAGATGGATTTTCTGACGGGTCTCCTTTTACCTTCCTATTTAAAAATAAGGACTATATCGATAAACATTACGACGAACTGAAAAATAACCCGAGGCCGGGACATGCGGACTTGACAATGTTTTACAAGTATGGTGATTTCAGGAACTATGAGGGCGGTGGTTTTTTCTCAGGAAGGATGACGCTTCCCCTTGTTGCTGCAGGGGCACTTGCCATGAGCATACTGGATGGCTATGGAATAAAAATTGTAACCTACATTAAATCTGCTGGAGACATCTCAATGAAATCAGAACCTCCTTCGGGACCGGAAGACGTATATGGATACAGAACCAGGATGCCGGATAGGGGCATGGATGAATTGCTTTACAACAAGATACTAAAAATAATAAAAGAGGGCGATAGCCTAGGAAGCATAATCAAAACATCCGTATATAATGTTCCTCCGGGAGTGGGCGAGCCGTTTTTCAATTCAGTGGAAAGTGAGATATCCAGAGCCATGTTTTCTATACCGGGGCTAAAGGGCGTGGAATTCGGTGCAGGATTTAACCTCGGGAGCATGATGGGTTCTGAGGCAAACGACGAATTTTATACTGATGGGAAAAAGATTATGACAAGGACAAATAATTCTGGAGGCATTCTTGGCGGAATTACGGATGGTATGCCTGTTGAATTCAGCGTGGCAATGAAACCCACGTCCTCAATAAGGATACCACAGAAAAGTGTTAACATAACAACAATGGAGCCATCAGAGGTAAGGGTTACGGGAAGGCATGATCCTTTCATATCATTCAGGGCCGTTCCTGTTATACAGACACTAACTGCATTTGTTATACTTGACCTGATGATGGCAGGGAAGAAATTATAGGTGCAGAACAAGATACCTGAATGAGACCACCGAGATAAGCATGGATATGAGAAGAACGAACCCTATGGAATATTTTGCCGTGCGCAGAGATGCGAGAACTGTCTGAATTAGGTTATGGAATGCATTTTCCTCACCCATTGTTACATTTACATATTCTGTATACATCCCCACCGATGCTGGAGCAGCATTGTCAATTGCTCCAAGAACAGTTTTATTTATGAGATTCGCAACAGATTCTGGATCACAGTGCATTCCCAGGGGGTTTATGTCAAGCTGCCCAACGTTGACAACATGGTTATCCGTTGTATATATGTCCATATTCTTCACCCGTGGATCTGAACCTGCCCTTGCAAGCTTTATTATATCCCTGCTGATGTTGTTTGAATCTGTAAGGACTATAGCGTTGTAATAGTCCCTTATCTTTAAGACCAGAACCTGGACACCCATGGATGCCAGGCCATCGATTTTCTGGTAATTCCTTCCATAGCCGATAAAAGCAGGATATTCGGATTGTGCCAGATTGAAGTTTTTTATCAGAGGATCTATGAGCATATCACAGTTATGGAGTTCCTCTGCATCCTTTGTGAAACTGTTCTGGGCATCAAGAAGTGCAAAATGGCTGGCCCCATTTTTCTGAAGGATTTCCATTACCTTCAAACCGGATTCCAGTGAGATATCATCAAAGGGCCTGCCGTACGGTATAACGGCTGAAAATCCGGAATCCCCGAATTTCTGGAGAGATACATCATAACCGTCAACGTTGAATTTAACGAAGTCTGAAACATAATCTGCATATTCCATTTTTTCTAGCGACCTTTTTATTGAATCAGCTATATTTTTTATATCATCTTTTCCGCTGCAGTTATTGCTGTTTGTTGTTGCCGTATGGAAAACCATTATATTATCCCTTTTCAATTCATTTGCAAGTTTCAATGGAAGATTGCTGGTGCACAAATTCCCGAAAGGGCCGGGATGCACGAATGGAAACACCAGTGTTACAAGATCCTTGTTTCCAGTTTTTATATTAGCGGTTACAACAGGTACACGCCTCTTCCTGTTGTAAACATGATTAAAGAACCTCTCTCCTATTTCACCATCTGTATCCCTGTTAAGGAAGAACTCTATAAGCTCAGATGGTTTTGATCTGTATTTTTTGGTGAATTTTAGTGTGGTTAATTTTAAGAACAGATATGAGAATAAAATGTAAACTAGGGTAGCCACAATGAGGGGTACAACAAATTTCAGGGCTACTGTGGATATATAATAAAAGATCAGCGATGATGCAATATATGAAAAAGTATAATTTGCAGAAAATACAGTAGCCATTCCCATATTTGCCGGGTAATATATGTAAAGGACAAGGAATCTCAGGAAAGCCGGAAATGCTGTTGCCAGTGCAAGAATATAATAATATGGCATTGAAATAAACGGTTTTAGTAGCACACCCGCCCAGAAGAATAATGTTGCCATTCCTATGGAAATAAAATCCATATAGGCTATACGGTTAAAATTAAATCTTTTATTCGTCAATCTTATTGATGTAAAATCCACTATAATCAGGATAAAAAACGGTATTATCAGCATGACAAATAGATTCTTAATATGCCCTAGTATAAAATAATCTATAATGAATATTATGAATAGTGGTACCACAAAATAGTACCATTTTGGTGATTTTTTTGCATACCTTGAGAGGCCTGCAAGCGTCTTTCCCTTTTGCACCATAGGGAATTAAAACTTAAGATATAAAATATTGCGGTCTGTTTTATTTGATATATGCGTAAATAATAATTTAATAAATTTGTAATCCGGTTTGTAATAGATATGGTTATTCCTTAATTTTCATCATTCTATACTGTCCGTAACCAATAAGAACCCTTATGAATTTTGGGACTACAATATTGTCTGTATTGATGTCTATGGATAGCCAATGCAGGTCTGCTATCTTTTCACGGGAAGATATAACACATATATTTTCAAAACCTGTTAACGCCAAAATTCTGTGTGATATTTGCTGATTTCCTCGGCCCAGAAGAAAACCCTGCCCACCGATAATTGATATTATTATTTTAGCCCTGCCAGTTGACACGAAATGATAAATCTGGTCTTCTCCTATATCTGTTGATATTAATTGTTTACCTTTAATAACGTCAAAGCCCAGCATATTTGTATGCATGCCCATGGAATTTAACAGCGCCTTGCAGGTACTTCCCGGGCCAATTATATAATATGTTTCCGAATCCATATTATCCATAAGGTATTCTGCAATATCAAATACTGATGATTCTGGATACTCTGCCTTGGATGAAATTACCACGCCATCAGTATCAGGAACCAGTAATTCACCAAATTTTTTTACCTGCAGTATGCCTGATCGGTATTTCTCTTCATTGATATCATCCACTTCAGCCCTTATATATCTAATATCCTCACTGCATACCCTGTTGAAAACTTCTATGGCATTCCTTATATTCATTGCAAATACAGAGCTGTACATTTTTACACCTGAGGGAATCCCAAGAACTGGCAGGTCAGAGCCTGCAGTAAGCACATCCCTGGCAGTTCCATCACCACCTACAAAACATATGAGGTCTGTATCTACTGCAGAATGAATAAAATTAATGGTATCCTCCCTGGATGATGGCTCCCCAGGATAATAGGAAATGCTGCAGGTTATCCCGGCCTGCTCCATCTCCATCGAACCCATCGGGCCGGAAGGCACTATGAATTCAATGCCATTACTGTTGACTCCTTTAAGAAATTCAACGGCACGCTTAACTGACACAGAGTCGCCCATGTTTTTTAATGACAAATTGTCTGAACCTTTGTTGTTCCTGATTCCACCGTAACCAGCCAGGGGATTGACAAAAAATGCCACTTTTTTCGCAATCATATATTATACACCTCGCCTTCCACAGGCACAATAAAATTATTGCTATGAATAGATAAAACCTGCTTAAGTGATTCGCTGGACATATGTGTTGGCATGAAAATTCTGGACCTGCTGGCCCTGAATGCAAGTATGGCGTCGGAAACTGTTGAATGCCCGTATTTCTCTGCCTCTTTCTCCATCCCATCCTGATATGTTGCCTCGTGTATAAAAAGGTCAGAGTTCCTTCCATGTTTAACTGCGGCATCATTGTATGATGTATCACCCGAATAGAACACGGTTTTCCCCGAGGCATTAAATCTGTACATATATTCTTCAACAGTATGCTTTCCAGGCATGATATGTAATCCCGGCTCATTTTCATTAAATGTAATCCCCCTCATCATGAAAGCCGGAGTATGGTAATATTTCAATATTCCAGAAATGCTTTTTGAAATTTCAGAAGGCCCCACAATGTTTACCTCAGTATCTACGCCATGCAGGGCCCGCTGCCAGATTAATTCGGAAATACCCCCGGCGTGATCAAGATGAAGATGCGTAACTAAAACTCTCTTTATTTCCTCAAGATTAATACCCTGATTAATTAAATATTCCACAGTATGAGGGCCGCAGTCCAGAAGTGTACTATCATCAATCAAAAAGGATGTGTTTCTTTTTTTTGGCACAAGCCCTGATCCCCATGTACCGATGGCCAGAATCTTCATTGGCTTATATTGAACGAAAATATTAAAAGCTTGATACTGAAAAAACCTTTATTGTACAGTCAACCTGCTTATTATGTCATATAGATTGGTTGATTCAACGGTGAAGTCTGAATATTCAAGTGCCCTGTAACTTGCAGGATTGAAAGCAACGAAATATCTGGATTTCCTTTTCATGGAAAGATCCATAAATGAATCCCCAACACTCAGCGTTTCCTCTGGAGACACACCCAGTATGGACTGGATATTAACAACATTTAGGTCTTTTTTGGCAGGGTCAACATTTTTGATAAATTTATGCGCCGTGGTATCTACCTCATTTCCTATGTAATAATCCATGCCCATGAGACCTGCAATGTATTCGGCAAATACATGTGACCCTGCAGAAACAATTGCGGTTTTTATCTTTCTTTGCCTGAGGTATTCTATGGTTCTCATCACATTTGGTGTCATATCGTTTAAATTGATGTATGTCATTATTTTAGTCTCTGTAAGGTTTGCATATAAATGATCCGGCACTCCGTTTCTGTGGAGATAGTCAAAGGTATACACCATCTTCCCTTCAGTACTATGTTTTCTCATTGCCCTGTTAATTATTACGTCCCATGAATTTCTATTTTTCAGTAATACTCCATCCATATCAAAGGCTACCAGTTTTATACCATCAAGGTAGTCCTTTCCGGGAGTATTATATATTTTATTTGCTTCTTCTATTTCTATCATTAAATATATATTTAGTCTTTATATTAAGTATTTACTATATATATTTTATAATTATATATATCTTACTGGCATTTTTATCCTTCCCTATCTTAATATCTATCATATCAGCATAAATAATTTATACCCAAGAAACATATGACATCCAATGTCGGATGCTCCAGTTCGTTTTATTTTCAATAAAACCAGAAATGATTTAATATCGGGTACCGGGTGGTGCTAACGACAATTTATTACATCATTGTGTCAGCAGTGATACTTATAGCCTTATTTATAGGAGCACTGAAATTCCGTATTTTTGATTTTAAAGGTACGGTTGCAGCCCTTATAGTCGGGATAATAATTGTTGTGCTTGGATCCCTTTACTGGCTTATACTGATGCTTATCTTTGCCATTACGGCACAGATGGCAACAAAATTCAGGATTAAGGATAAGGCCAGAGAAAAATTGCAGGAAGGTGAAAACGGAGAAAGGCACGCATCAAACGTGATTTATGCTGCATTGATAGGTGTTGCTATTGCAGCTATGAATGCACTTAGGATTGATGGTTTTCCATATTTTCTTATTTTCGGTGTTTCATTTGCATCTGTAAATGCAGATACCTTTGCCTCCGAAATAGGAGTATTCGATAAGAATGTGTATATGATAACAAGTTTCAAAAAGATAAAACCAGGTGTTAATGGAGGTGTATCCTTATTGGGGGAAGCAATGGCGCTTCTTGGTGCGTTTATAATAGGAATTGCTTACATTATACTGGATTTTCACGGTTTTGCAGTAGTTCCCCTTATTGTGATTACACTTCTTGGATTCACTGGATGCCAGGTGGATAGCCTGCTGGGTTCATTGTTTGAAAACCGCGGTAAGATGTCAAAGGGGCAGGTAAATGCGTTTTCAACGCTGATTGCTGTTGCCATAGCCTTTTTGATATATCTTTAAACTGATTATATATTATATGTTAATTATTCCAGTCCACACTGATAATTTTATGTTATCTGGGAGGGATACAGAGAACATGCCACCAGGCTAATATATGGTATCTCCATTATTTGGCATGGTACCAAAATGGGATAGTTATCCTGTCCAAACACCGGATTTTTATAGTTTTCATAAGATCCCAACATTTTATAAAAAAGAATGTTAAATATAGATTTTAATAAAAATTATTTTGACCCACCACTTAATTTTTCTTCAGCAACAAGGTTAACTGTTAATCCAGCATTTTTGGCCTTATCGGGTTTTGTCTTCTTCAGATAAAGTGAGTAGCCTATTGCAAAAATAGAGTAGAGAGCTATAATTACGATTCCGTCGGTGATAGGGTAAACCGGCGGTACCACAGATTCGTAGAGAACGAATATGAAAATAACAGTGGCTATGCTTGGAAATACATAATGCTCTATGGGATGGATGATCTTTTTAATGCCAGTATGCTTTTCCTTAAGCCTGTAAAACATTGTCATTACACTGGTATTAAGAAGTATGTGTGTGATTATAAGGCCTCCCAGTGCCAGGGTTGTGAGCAGGTCAAATGAGTCAGTAAGTGCTGTTACAACTACAGATGAGTCTGCGTTTCCACTTATGATATCCTTTACAGGAATGCCTGCCCCGTATGTCACAAGGAATGTAACACCTACTGCAAGTATAGATGCCATGGTGGCAACAAATATTAATGCGTTTGAAGGGGTCTGGTATTTTTTATGTATCTTTGAAAAGAATTGAGGTAGTATATAATCACGGCCCATGGCGTAATAAACCCTCCCCCCATTTGACTGCATGGCAACAGAATCTGAAAAGGCCGAATTGAAAGCTACCAGTGAGAACATTATACCACCTACAGCTCCGGTATATAAAGTAGCAGTAATAACTCCTGGAATAGCACTGCTTGTAAAGGATTGCATCAATGGTATCCCCCATCCCACTATCTGTGCATATGAAACCTCTGTCAGGGTTATCCCGGTAATCAGGAGCCCGAACACCAGGGATCGGGTAATGGCTTTTGGGTGTGTTGCCTCTTCGCCCAGGGGGGCTGACCCACCATAGCCAATAAAGCTGGTAAGACCAAAAACCATTCCCAGGCCTAATCCTGCAATTGGGCCTCCCTCTGCAGAAAACCATGACCTGTACTGTGGGAAACCATATGGATTAAAGACATTCACTGTATTATCAGGCGCCTTAATTATAATTATGGTGGATAAAACAATCAGAAATATAATTTCAAAGAAGGCTGCCACCCTTATATATTTCATCTGGGGCCGGATTCCGACTATTGCAATTATTATGGGTACTATGATAAAGACAAGGATAAAGGGTAACCATATCCATGCAGGCATCCCGACATGTATAAAATACTGCACAACGCCCGGAAGAACAACACCTGCAACGAATACAGGAATTGCAGCTGTGCTCACGATCTGGTAAAATGGATACATTAGTCCGGAAAATATTGCAGGAATCGGCCCGAAAGCCGTGGCAACATATCCATAATAACCACCGGCACTTGCATGCCTCTTGGATAGATGGTAGAGGGTATTAACCTCAAGAAACATTGTCATTGTGGCTATGATAAATGACAGAGGAGTCAAGAAGAATGCAAATGCTGCTGAGGCAACGACAAATGCAATTGAATCGCAGGCTGGTGCCATGGCAGAGATTTCTTCTGCAATAGCCCCAAAGGTACCTACCTGGCCTCTTCTTAGAGTTTTAGGAAAATCTTTAGATTTATTATTATCCATAGGAAGTTAGTATTATACTAATGTATATAAATCTTTTTGACGTATGCAGGTACTATACCGGGCAATTAAAGGCAAAAGACCAGTATGTGGTTGGTGAATATATGAAATAACAATAGTTAAATAATATTTCCATCTCTATAATTATGTTTGATAACTGGAATTCTGTATGTGCCATGGCCATGACATACGGCAAAATTGAGGTGCCTAAATCCATTGGGAGTCCACTGAATTCTGGAATTTTCTACAGATCTATCGGTAAAATAAGAGGACAGATAAGGGATTACAGGGCAAGTGTAGAGGGGGCAACTTTCGGCATACATGTGGTAGAATTTCTGGACAGGTATGAGGTACATATTGACCGGTTTGATCCCTATAAGAAGCCGCTGGAGCACCTTATTGTGGATAGCCCGGATACGCTTATGAAGATTCCAATTTTAATAAGAATTTTGAAATAAAGAAAGTATAGCTTCAATTGCCGGTGCCCTTCCTTATTATATCCATTGCCCTCTGAATCTCTTCAACTGATGCTTCATTTTCCAGGGTACTGACGTCACCTGTTACCTGGTTAAGGTACACTGCCTTTATCACACGCCTCATGATTTTGCCAGACCTTGTTTTTGGAAGAGCATCAACTATGTGTATCTCCTCGGGAACCATGATGGGCCCAAGTTCAGTTCTCATGCGCTTTTTCAGGGAATCTATCAATTCGCTGCTTTTTTCATAACCCTCCTTGAGAGTTACAAAGGCAATTATAGTATCGCCCTTTACAGTATCCGGCTTTCCAAAGACTGCTGCCTCTGCAACCTCTTTCATGGATACAAGTCCATCCTCAATTTCTATTGTTCCGATTCTGTGGCCTGAAACCTTCAGTACCTCATCGCTTCTTCCCAGGAGCCAGTAATAGTCGTCCTCGTCCTTTATAGCATAATCACCCATGAGGTATTTTCCCGGATATTTAGAGAAATACACATCAACATATCTTTTATCGTCATTATTTACTGTAAGCATGAGCCCGGGCCATGGCCTGTCAAGAACTATATATCCTTTCTCTCCGCTCTTTGCAGGTGTCCCGTCCTCCCTGAGTATCTCTGGCATTATGCCTGGCATCGGGAATGTTGCAGAACCGGGCTTAAGGTCAGGCATTCCCAGAGCCATGGATGGTGCTATGGTGAACCCCCCTGTTTCAGTCTGCCAGTATGTATCTATTATGGGGCACCTGCTCTTCCCTATTTCCTCGTAGAACCAGTGCCATGCTGCAGGGTTTATGGGCTCGCCAACAGTACCCAGCACCCTCAGGGATGAAAGGTCATGCATCAGCGGGTATTTCTCCCCGTACTTCATTAACAGTCTTATTGCAGTGGGGGATGTATAAAGCATGTTTACACCGTATCTTTCCACAATTTCCCACATCCTGTCAGGTTTTGGATAATCTATTGCACCCTCGTACATTATGGATGTTACGCCCAGAAGCAGTGGTGCAAACACAATATAGCTGTGCCCTGTTATCCATCCTATGTCTGCAGCACACCACCATCTGTCCTCCTCTCCCGGGTTGAATGCCCACTTCATTGTATTTGCAACCCATACAGGGTATCCACCATTTCCATGCACTATTCCCTTGGGCTTTCCTGTGGTTCCTGATGTATAAAGTATGAATAATGGGTCACTGGAATCCAGCTCCTCTGGCTTGACATAGGAATCCTCTATAATGTCATCGTAATAATAATCGCGCCCTGATTCCATTTTTATGTTTTCCTTTGTGTTTTTAACCACTATTACATTATCCACGCCCCTGCTCAGATCTATGGCGGCATCCACAATCTTTTTCAAATGGACTGTTTTTCCCTTTCTGTAGGCACCGTCTGCGGTTATGATGGTCCTGGACCCGGAATCATCTATCCTCTGTGCAAGTGCTTCCTCACCGAATCCCGAGAATACAACGTTGAATACAGCCCCGATTCTGGCACATGCCAGCATGGCTATGGGTGCCTCAAGTATCATTGGAAGATATATTGTAACACCGTCACCCTTCTTCACCCCAAGGTTGAGAAGAGCCTTTGCAAGTGCATTTACCCTCCTGTAAAGCCCAAAATATGTGATCACTTTCTCTTCTCCATGCTCCGGAATCCATATATACGCTACCTTGTTCCTCTTCTCATTATTAATATATCTGTCAAGGCAGTTATATGACATATTAGTTTTTCCGTTTACAAACCACCTGTAGAAAGGCTTTTTTGAATCGTCAAGAACTCTGCTAAATGGTTCAAACCAGTCTATTATCCTTGCCTTCTCTTTCCAGAAATTTTCAGTACTTTTAATTGATGCTTCATATTCCTGAAAATACTTTGTCATATGGATTCTATATTTCTCATCTACAGGAAGCGTGTCTTTCATAATAATTGAGAACAAAATGTTATTTAAATTTTTATTCCTGGAAGAAAAATTCTGATTATATTTTAGAATTGCTTATAGTCCAGATTTTTATAAAACAAGATAGGTGTATCCTTCCTGCTGTCTTTTTATAATCTCCTTCAGGCTTGCTGGCACATAAACTACTCCTGAAGCCAGTTCATCCTTTTCTATGCTTCTTGCCTGCATTGATGTCCCGCATGCAACAACCTGTACTTTTTTGTTCTCAAGCATGGGCTTTATCCTGTTTTTTTCCACTACCGCGGCTATTCCCCCGTTAAGATACACTACTTCCACAAGCTCTGTTTCCACCATTTCTGAAAGATGCTCTGCTGCAGTGATTGACATGGATATTTTATCCTCCGAATCCACGGAAAGTATTATTTTCATAATAAATAATCACAGTTGTTTATTTACAGGTATCTAAAATAAGGAATGTTTATATATAGTATCAACTAATTCAATTTTGTATCTTTTTAATTCTTATATCTTACCCCAGATCATTGGATTATAAAACAAACCATATAAACACATTGTGGTGTAATAAAAAGATTAAATAATTATTTCAGTTTTTCAACCAGTTCCGGAACAATTGTAAAAATGTCCCCCACTATGCCATAGTCACACTCTTCGAATATGGGTGCGCTCTTATCCTTATTTATTGCTATTATTGTTTTGGACCCACGTATTCCGGCTATATGCTGTATCTGCCCGGATATTCCCAGTGCTATATAAAAATCTGGCCTTACCTTTTTACCTGAAAGTCCTACCTGCTTATCCTCACTGAGCCATTTATAATCAAGGCAAACAGGCCTTGAACCTGCTATTTCAGCATGAAGTTCCTCCACGAGAGGTTTAATTTTCTCTATGTTCTCCTGGCTTCCAAGTCCCCTGCCAATGGAAACAATAACCCGGGCATTTCTTATATCGGTTCCTGCAGTGTTCTTGCTCTTCACGTTAATTATTTTATAATTGCTCTTATCCAGGGCTATGTTTTCGACTTCTGATTTTTTATCCGATTTTTCTGCCTCACATATTCCGGGAGATACAGTGAACATATGGAAATCACTTTCTTCTTCAACAACGGTTTTACCACCATGGAAGAATCTCTTTGTTATTGTTTTATCACTGTGTTCAAATGAAAATATTTCAGGCATGCATTTCATTTTAAGCCTGTAGGATAGTATGCCTGCAAGCTCCCTTCCTGTGTTTGTGGAAGAAATAAATACAAAGTCATACTTATTTTTGGACAGGTAATCTACAAGGAATTTACTGAGATTGTCAATAAATCCATCCTTATAGAAATATACTTTCTTGGCACCGTATCCGGGCAATTCCATATCTTCCTGGGATATAACATCTATGTCCATCTTTCCACGCAGGTATGTTATTATTTCCCTGGCATTTTTTGGTTCATCTGAGAATATTAACGCTTTCATTTGACCACCTTCAGAATTTTTGCAACTTCATCTATTCCCTTTCCATCCTCATATATGATTTTCTTTCTCTGGCTCTCTGGTGCTTTATCCGATAGCACCCGTGAGTCGTCCTTATAATCGGGTTTCCCTTCTATGATATTGATATTTTTCTTTCCAGCCGCCATTATTTGCATAACCTTGGGAAGCCTCGCCTCATTTATTTCCTGGGCAACAGAGACTATTGCCGGCAGTTCAGTTTCAACAGTAATATCCTCGTTTTCTGATTCCACCGTAACATTTGCTATCTTGTCCTTTATTTCTATGTTAATAGCGTTAGTGATAACATTCAAGCCCAGTTCAGAGGACAATATACCTGCCAGCAATCCAGAATAGGAATCTGAAGATTGATCGCCCAGTATTATAATGTCATATTTCGATTTTTTTAGTTCGTCTCCCAGAACGGAACCTGTAACGGCAGGATCGGATTTCTGGTATCCCTTTATTACTGTGCCCTCATCCACACCCATGGCGTAGGCCTCTTTCATAGTAGATGTTGACCTCTCCGTCCCGAATATAAAGGCCGTGACCTTGCCGCCGTACTTCTCTTTAAGCTGTACCGCTGCTTCCACAGCATTTTTACTGAGAATGTCCATTTTTAACGGCAGATTATCCATTATTGGCTCATTATTATCATTTAATTTTATCTGATCCATATCTACTGTCTGCTTAACAAGGACTGCTATATCCATACAAGTTTATCTTAAAACTCTATTTAATATTTTCAATGAAGAAAATAACACCTGTAAGATAGAAAAATTACTCCCTGATGATTGCCAAGAATTTCATTTTTCCAGTGTTTCTATGAATTCACCGGATCTTCTTTCTATGATCTTTATTATTTCGTCTATATCCTCTTCTTTCAACATAAAATTCTTGTTTATAGTTTTGTTTTTATCTATTACTCCCATAGTGAAACTTCCGAAGATATAACCCTTCAAAAAAGCCACGAACTCAGATTCGTTTTTGAAATTCCATAATTTATATGCCTCCTTGCTGGTATCCTTCAGCTCATCAATAAAATTTTCAAGGTCTCCCCTTTCCTGAGATTTAAGTGCCATGTATATTACAATATAATATAGAATAAATATTTTATGTGTTTTTCAATAAAAATTACAGGTCACATTTTCCTGTCGGACACGCAGGATCAAATGTGGCATCCAGCTTCAAAAGCTTATCAGGCATCTTCATGGTGAGGTCAATTTTTTTTTCCTCATCGCTCTTTTTCTGTCCGGTGCCTGCATAGAGTACCTGCTGGCTCTTGCTTCTATCCCTGTATACTGTTATTCCCTTGCAGTGTAGTTCCTTTGCAAGGCGGTATGATTTTGCAATATCATCCGGTGTTGCCTCGAATGGCAGGTTTATTGTCTTTGAAACACCGGAATCACAGTATTTCTGGAATGTTGCCTGCATCAGAACGTGCCAGTCTGGATCGATTTCCTGGGCTGTTACGAAGAGTTTTTTTATGTCCTCAGGCAGGTCCAGGTTTCCAAGCTTGCCAGTTTCTGCTATTTTTTCCATGATTTCCTGTGAAAACAGGTTTCTGGATTTCAGTGCATCCTCCAGTAGCGGATTGACCTCCAGGAGTTCCTGCCCATTCAGTACGTGCCTGACGAAAGCAAGTGCAAACAATGGCTCTATTGAGGATGAGCATCCAGCAATTATAGATATGGTTCCAGTGGGAGCTATTGTTGTTGTGGTTGAGTTCCTCATCTTTATTCCCTTCTCCTCGTATTCAGATCCATACCATCCGGGGAAAACACCCCTTTCGCCTGCAAGTCTCTGGGATTCAAGGTGTGATTCATCGTTAAGTGTTTTCATCACCTTTTCACCAAATTCCAGAGCCTCATTACTGTTATACGGTATGCCCAGCATTATGAGTGCGTCTGCGAATCCCATTATGCCGAGCCCTATTTTTCTTGTCTTCCTGGTCATATTCTTTATAGATTCAACCGGGAATTTATTTGCGTCAACAACGTTTTCCAGGAATCTGGTTGCAACATCGATTGTATCCCTGTATCTGTCATAGTTGAATGTTCCATTCTCGACAAATTTTGCCAGGTTTATCGAGCCAAGGTTACATGATTCGTAAGGCAAAAGCGGCTGTTCGCCACACGGGTTTGTTGATTCTATATATCCTATGTTCTTTACCGGATTTTTCTTGTTGATTTCGTCGAGGAATATCATTCCTGGATCACCGGTGGTCCATGCATGGTTTATGATAGAATTCCACAGGGTCGATGCCTTTACCCTGTTCATTACCTTTCCGTCCCGCGGGTTTATCAGGTCAATATTATCATCGTTGTCCAGTTTTTCGAAGAATTCATCATTTACACCAACGGATATATTGAAGTTGCTCAGTATCTTGTTCTCCGCATCCTTGCTTGTTATGAAATCCATTATATTTGGATGGTTATAATTGAGAATTCCCATATTGGCCCCTCTTCTCTTTCCGCCCTGCTTTATTACATCAGTTGTAACGTCAAATATCCTCATAAATGATACAGGCCCGGAGGCCACACCCTTTGTAGATGCCACTATATCATCGCTGGCGCGCAGTCTGGTGAAAGAGAATCCGGTCCCACCACCTGATTTATGTATTTCTGCCGTTGCCTTGAGCGTATCAAATATAGAATCTATGCTGTCATCCACCGGCAGCACAAAGCATGCACTGAGCTGCCCCAGTGGCCCTCCAGCGTTCATCAGGGTAGGGGAGTTTGGCACATATTCAAGTTTTGTCATCATGGTTTCAAATTTGTCAATCCAGTAGTTTACCATGGTTTTTTTGGTCTGCATGAAATCAAGGAACTCCTCGTAGGTGCCATCTACGCTTTTCTCCTGCCTGAGTTCATTGAATGCCCTTCTCAGTTCTTCGTCCTGGGTTTTGGTTATCCCGGAATATACGGTCCCATTTTCAGGGAGCTTCCCTGTTTTCCTGTATGATATATAATCATAGAGCCCCTGTATGATCCCAAGATGCACTGCCACACGGTGAAACATTTGCCTAGGGGTTTCTATAATCTTTCCATCTGAATCCTTGAAAAGGTACCTGGCCTCAAGCACCTTGACTGCATTTACGCTAAGTTTCAGGTCATCTTTTACACCGAGAAATTCCTTCTCCTGCCTTACTGTATTCCTCTTTTCCCTGTAAAGTATATATGCCTTGGCCACGGATATGTATGAAGTGCCATTGATTTTATGTGTCATCAGTACATTTTCTACAGTATCCTGTATTGTCTCAACTGTAGGCTCTTTTCCCATACCTTCCAGTTCCTTTGTAACATAATCTGCAAGCTTATTTGCCTCCTCCATTGATCCGGTTTTTACTGAGAGCATAGCCTTGAATATTGCCATTGCTATCTTTTTCTTGTCGAACGGGACGCTGGAGCCGTCCCTCTTTATAACATTATTTAAAACATTTATCATTTTACATCACGGGTGTATAACAAAAACACATGAAAGAATTTAAAACTTTTTTTTACTCGGTCTTTAACCACGGTAAAGGTATATTTGATCTATTTAGAATAAATATATATGACCTAAATAGGTAATAAATTAAATATGTATTTATTGAAAATAGTATATATGAAAAATGGTGTGTATTTATAAAGAATAAGAAAGTTTTTGAAAGCCACAACAATACCATGCCATGGACCTTGATGAATATATATCAAAACTGAAAAATGAATCTGCGACACCGGGTGGCGGGTCTGCTGCTGCAATTACATCGATGTTTTCCACATCTCTAAATTCAATGGCATCCCTTTTATCCATTGGCAAAAAAAAACTGGAAATGCACAGGAAGAATTTTGAGAATATTTCAGGAGATTCAGGAGAGATAATAGAAAAGCTCAGGAAGCTGAGTAATGATGATGAGGATTCATTTCAGGGCATAATGGATGCACTGCATATTGATAAATCCGATCCGAAGAGGAGAAATGCTCTTGACACAGCGATTAAGAAAAGTATATCTGTATCATGGAAAATAGCAGGGATATCCATGGAAAATCTAAATAATGCATTATTTCTATGTGTTCACGGTAATAAAAACCTTATCACTGACAGTATTTCTGCCGCATATATGTCATATACTGCCATACACACATCTGTGAACAATATAAAGATTAACTTGAAACTCCAGAAAGATGAAGATTACAGATATGAGGAAATGGTAAAGCTGAATCTTTTCATGGAAACAGTTGAGGATTCTATGAACTCTATCCGGGAGATTGAAAGAGGATTATAGCCGGAACAAAAATCTTTACTATCAATAATGTATGTTGCAGTTATGCTGAAAGATATAACAGATATTATAAAAGATACAGGAATAACTGATTTTGAATTATATGGCAGATACGCAGCCAAGCTCGGAATTTCAAATGCAGTTCCTGGGAAAAAGCGTGGGAAAATTATATTAATGACAGCAATGACCCCGACACCTGCAGGAGAGGGGAAAACCACAACTGCAATAGGCCTTGCACAGGCACTGAAACACCTGGGAAAAAGCGTGGGAATTGCAATAAGAGAACCATCGCTTGGTCCATGCTTTGGTGTAAAGGGAGGTGCAACCGGTGGTGGTAAATCCACTGTAGAGCCATCAGATAAAATTAATCTTATTTTTACTGGAGATTTTCCGGCAATATCAGCAGCACATAATTTGCTCTCAGCCATGATAAATAATCATATATATTTTGGAAATGAATCCGGAATAGACCCAAAGAAAATCTCATTTCCCAGGACCGTAGACATGGATGACCGTTCACTCAGATCAATTATTGTGGGAAACGGACCGAAGTCCAACGGGGTTCTGGCAAATGATTCCTTTGTGATAACAGCGGCATCAGAAATAATGGCCATAATGGCATTGTCAAAGGGCTATGATGATTTAAAAGAAAGGCTGGGAAATATAATTATAGGGTATACAGCAAAGAACAGGCCTGTTTTTGCCAGGGATATAAAAGCAGAGGGGGCCATGGCAGCATTGCTTGCTGACGCTCTGAAGCCCAATATGGTGCAGAGTGCGGAAAACGTTCCGGCAATTATACATACAGGGCCATTCGGCAATATAGCCCATGGCACATCAAGCATACTGGGGGATTATGCTGCAATGAATCTTTTTGATTACACAGTTACCGAAGCAGGATTCGGTTCTGATCTGGGTTTCGAAAAGTTCATGGACATAGTTACCAGAGAAGCTGGCATAAATGTTGATGCAGTAGTAATTGTTGCCACAATAAGGGCAATGAAGCATCACGGCGGTGCAAAGAATATAGATGTGGAGAATATACCGGCAATGGTAACCGGAATACAAAACCTGTTCAGGCATGTTGAAAATGTTAGAAACTTCGGGATAGATCCAGTTATAGCCCTGAACGTCCATCCTCTGGATACCAATAATGAGATAGAGAAAGTATCTGAAATGCTTGAAAACAAACATATAAAATTTGCAATTTCCAGGGTATATTCTGATGGCGGTGCAGGAGGGATAGACCTGGCAAATGCCGTGCTTGATTCCATAAATACCAGCAGGATAAAGTATGCATACTTGCTTGATGACCCTGTTAAAACAAAAATAGAAAAAATAGCAACAAAGGTGTACGGTGCTGAGGGTGTTGATTTTTCAAAGGAGGCATTGCTGGATATAAAACACGCAGAGGAAAATGGTTTCGGAGGATTCTATATATGCATGGCAAAAACACAGGCTTCAATTTCTGATAATCCAGGACTCCTGAATTCACCAGGGAATTTCAGGGTAAAGGTGAATTCTGTTATGGTTAATGGAGGATCACGTTTCATTATTCCGGTGCTGGGGAGCATTATGACCATGCCAGGGCTTCCAAAGCATCCTGCAGCAGAAAATATAGACATTGATAGTGAAGGGCGCGTCACCGGCCTTTCATAGATTTTTACATGGTTTCCTACTTAAAGTTTATTTAGGTATGCCTAATTATCATGAGTGAAGACCCAGAAAAAACTTAGCAATGCATATTATATTTCAATAGGTGCTATCAGCATATTTGTGGCAAGTTATAATATAGCCATAATTTCAGTTGCCCTGAAGCCCATAGAAAGAGCATTCGATGTTGGTTCAGCCATAGTTTACCTGCTGGGTGCCCTTATCTTTGTCGGTGCTATGATTGGTGCAGTGGTCAGCGGGGTATTTTCTGACAGATTCGGCAGGGTAAGCATCCTTGCCATAGATATTATAACATTTCTTCTGGCGGGAATAGGGAGCGCCTTATCAACAAACATTGCAATGCTAATGTTTTTCCGGACGCTTGTTGGGGTTGGCGTTGGCATTGATTATGTCGTTATATTCACATATATTTCTGAAATCGTTGCTGGAAGGAATTCCACAAGGAATCTGGCGCTTATAATGTTTTTTGCCAATTTCGGAATCCTTTTCTCTTACCTAATAGGGGGCTCTCTTTTAACTATGGGTTCTGCCGGATGGAGGTATGCATTATTGTCCGGTGCTTTATTTTCCATAGTTACCCTGATCATGAGGGCAGGGCTTAAGGAATCATCACTATGGAAATTCAAGAGAATAAAATCTATGAAGACCATAATAAAAGATGTTACATCCAGGGAAAACAGAAAATATCTTTACAGGTTTTCGGTTCCATGGTTCCTGTATCAGATAGGAGACCAGAGCCTGACGATGTTTCTTCCATTTATACTGATTACAGCACTGGGAATCTCTTCAGTCAGTGGTGCCTTTTCTGCTGTGATAGTAAAGGTCTTTACCATACCGGCCTCAATTCTGGCGTTCCTGATTATACAGAGGCTGGGAACAAGAAAATTGCAGGCGGCCGGGTTTATCATAAGATCTGTATTCCTGGGCATACTGGGATTCGGCATATACTTTGCACTGAGAATGCCCGGCATTGAAATAATTATACTTCTTGGACTTGCATTCTTTTTTGGTTCCATGGGTCCGGACAAAACAACAGTGATAATGCCTGTGGAAAATTATGATGAATCCATAAGGGCTTCCGGGCAGGGTTTCAATGAAATGGCGGGAAGGTTCGGAGGCCTGATAGGCATACTGGCATTCTCCCTCTTCAGGCTGGCAGGAATAGACATAGGGTTGATATTCCTTTCAGTAACATGTATACTGGGCTTTTTCTTTACCATAGCATACAGGGATAAACAACATACCGAAAAAATATCAAAAAAGGCTAATGAAATAGATTAAGCCGGAACAAAATAAACATCATTAACCGTAAAAGTCTGGAATTTTTTGAACTGTGCAACCACATCCATTCCGATTTTTGGTTTTTCTCCATGATTCATGAAAAGCCTTGACATGAAAAGCGAGTCAATCCCGGGGAACTCCACCAGAACAAGTGTGTACGGAACATCGCCCCGGAAAGTTTCCCCTGAATAATAGCACGTTGTGAATGAGTGCACCTTGCCTTGAAGCGGAAGGTCCATATCCTCAGTCTCTGATCCGCAGTACATGCAGTATTTCCTGTATGTCCCATATTTGAATCCACAGGATTTACATCTGGACCCCAGGAGCCTCCCCCTGCCAAGTTCCATGAAAAAGGGGGAATCTTCTGCATAGCTGTGCCTGTATTCAGTTGTATAGTTCCATTCAACGACCAGGGGGTCTATTTTTAGCAATTTTCCGTATCCCATTTAAACCGCCTCCATAACTGTTACTGCCTCATATGCGCCTGTTCCAGCATGGCTGTGTATAATCCCCATATGCGGGTTTTTAACCTGAAGCCTGTTACTGCCCAGGTGCTTATGGACTGTACCCTGAAGCTGCCAGAATGCGTAAACAGCCTGCATTATTCCTGTGGCGCCTATTGCATGGCCAGAGGCCTGGAGGCCGCCTTCCATGTTGACAGGTATATCCCCGTCCAGCATTGACCTGCCATCCTCTATGAATTTTCCACCCTGCCCGTATTGACAGAATCCCATGTCCTCGTATGCCTGTATTTCCGCTGATGTATACGCATCATATAACTCCGCAAAATCTATTTCTTTCTGGGGATTCGATATCCCCGCCTTCCTGTATGCCATCTTTGCTGCAAGCCTGCCAGCACGGAATGAGTGAACCCCGGGGTATTTCAGGTTCCTGTACATTTCAGGGTTCTCATTGGGCAGGAGTGGTACCGTGCCGAAGGGCCTGTCCGCCAGGCGCATTGTATCGCTGGAAGACCCTATAGATTTTATCAGCACGGGCTTTCCGGAATAGGATTTGGCAACTTCTTCAGATGCCAGGATTGCACATGCGGCACCATCTGACATGAGGCATATGTCCAGCATTTTTATGGGGCTTGAGACAACAGGAGATTTCAGTACATCATCAACTGTAATGTCCATGGGTGCCTGTGCATATGGATTGTACATAGCATTTCCATGATTCTTGACAGAAACCATTGCCATCTGTTTTTCTGTGGTTCCGAATTCATACATGTGCCTGGTGGCCATAAGTGCGTAGTATGCAGTATAGAATCCTCCCAGTGGATAATCAAAGCTGGCATCGCTCCCCAGGGCAATTATATCGTTTCCACGCCATGTGCCTACATGGGACATATTTTCAAAGCCATATGCAAGGCAGGTATCCATGGTGCCTGATGCTATTTCCTCGTATGCTGTCTGGAAGGCAAGCCCCCCTGTTGCACCCCCGCCCTCGATTCTCTTAGATGGTTTTCCTGCAAGCCCGATAAAATCATTGGACATAGCCCCTGCTATGAGCTGCCCCTGGAGATGGTCAGAAAAGTATGCGGATACAGAGCCCTCTATATCGCCTATTTTCATGCCGGAATCCTTCAGCGCATAATCCAGTGAATGCTTTACATTCAGCCTGAAATCATCATTGAAATTTATCTTTTTGAAGTGTGTCATGCCCCCTGCAATCATGTAAACGTTTCCATGGCTATTTTCCAATAGTACCACCCCTGTGTTTTTTTATCAATGCCTCGCTTATTACCTTTTTCCTGATTTCGTTTGTTCCTGCACCAATGGTCAGAAGTATGGAATCCCTGAAAACTCTCTCGATTTCAAAATCCTTTATGTATCCATAGCCACCGAAAATCTGCAGTGCCTCCCTTGCTATGTACTCAGAGGCCTCAGATGCATACAGGATGGCTGAGGCTGCATCCAGCGAATCCATCCTGTCATTCTGTACCCTGTTGAGTGCTTCTATTGCAAAAAGCCTTGAAGATTCAAATTTTGTATACATGTATGCCAGTTTTTCCTGGACCAGCTCAAAATCACTTATTGGCCTTCCGAACTGCTTCCTTTCAGATGCATAGGAAACAGCCAAATCCAGGGCCCGCTTTGCAATGCCTATGGAATTGAATGCCAGAACTGCCCGCTCAAGATTGAGCCCGCTGAGCAGAACCTTCTTCCCGCCATTCAGGTCACCAACAATCCTTTCATGCCCAAGTCGAACGTTGTTGAAGAAAATTGTCCCGGTCGGTGACCCGCGCATGCCGGTTTTATCGAATTCCTGGCCCCTGGAAAAACCTTCATCACCTGATTCAACAACAAATGGGGTAATATCAGTACCGGTGCGTGCGTAAACCAGAAACACATCTGCATATGGCGCATTGGTGATGAATGTTTTGCTTCCATTGAGGGTAAAATTTCCAGAATCTTCCTCTGCCGTGGTTTTCATGGACAGCGCATCTGAACCTGATGAAGGCTCTGTCATCCCCAGTGACCCTATATTTTCTCCGGAACAGAGATGCGGGACATATTTTTCCCGCAAAAATTCAGAACCGTTCCTGTATAGGTTGTCCAGGCACAGGTTGCTGTGGGCCCCATATGAAAGCCCCAATGAACCGGAAGCATAGCTTATTTCCTCCTCTATGATCGCCTGGGAAAGGTAATCAGATCCTGATCCACCGTACTCTTCCGGGACCGTAACCCCGAGGTACCCTTCCCTGCCCATTTTCCTG
The DNA here is from genome assembly GCA_021806295.1 of Thermoplasmata archaeon. Classification (GTDB taxonomy): domain Archaea; phylum Thermoplasmatota; class Thermoplasmata; order Thermoplasmatales; family Thermoplasmataceae; genus Ferroplasma. Next base: position 31,505 of record JAJZXS010000041.1, on the reverse strand, counting down.
AACAGGTCAACAGGGAAGAAATTTTCCCGGTCCATTCTGGCTGCAACAGGCATAATTTCCCTTTTTGCAAACTCCCTTGCACTTTGCTGGATCATCAAATATTCGTCCTTCAACTGTACACCTGTTAAAAATATGGCTCCAATATATATAAATATACAGTGACAAGAAAAATATCCCCAATTTTCCATTTCAAAGCATATATATGCGTAAAGGCAATTCAATTTCATGTTAGATTACGGTAGAATTGAGGATGCAGAGAAAGAGATCAATGGAAAACTTCACAGGACACCATTGTTCCATTCCACAACCTTCAGTAAAATGTTTTCTTGCGATGTTTATTTCAAAATGGAAAATTTCCAGAAAACAGGGTCATTCAAGTCCCGGGGGGCTATGGTAAAATTTTCCAGACTTACAGGTGATCAGAAGAAGATGGGAGTTATAACAGCCAGTGCAGGGAATCATGCCCAGGGAGTTGCATTCGCTGCAGCATATTACGGCATCGATGCAAAGATTGTAATGCCTGAAACAACGCCACCGACCAAAATTAACGCTGTCCAGTCCTATGGAGGGAAGGTAATATTGAAGGGAAACAGCTATGATGAGGCTCATGAATACGCAACAAAGATTTCCGTTGAAGAGAAAAGGGAATTTATTGAGGCATATAATGATGAAGATATTATAGCAGGGCAGGGGACAATAGGACTTGAAATACTTGAGGATGTCAAGCCTGATATTGTTATAGTTCCCATAGGAGGGGGAGGCCTTATTTCAGGTATATCATTTGCCTTAAAATCATCGGACAGGAATATCAGGGTAATAGGAGTGGAATCAGAAAAGGCAAATTCCATGGAACTTTCGTTGAAGGAAGATAAGATAGTGCCATATACCAGCAATGATACCATAGCAGACGGTATTGCAGTGAAATATCCCGGGAATATAACCTTCGAACTTGTCAAAAAATATGTGGATTCTGTTGTGACCGTATCCGACGAGAATATTGCATATGCGCTTTTCAAATTGCTGGAGAGGGAAAAGGTTCTGGTTGAACCCTCTGGTGCTGCAGGCCTGGCAGCTTTATTTGAAAGCAAGATAGACGTCAAAGGGAGGAAAGTAGTTATTGTGCTATCGGGCGGGAACATCAATTTCCTTCTGCTTTCCAATATAATATACAGGGCAATGGAAATGGAGGATAAGCTTCTACGGCTGGAGTTCAAGATACCTGACCACCCGGGAACCATGGAAAAGATAGTCAGCGCAATTTCATCCTCTGGGGCAAATATATACCATGCCGAGGTTGATAATCTTAACAAAGATACCCCGATTGGATACCAGTATCTTCTATTTACAATAAATATACTGGACAGGGAAAGGATTGAAGAACTCCTTGGAAATCTGGATAAACTTGGATACAAGTATAGAATTGTTGGATAAATATTATTTGAGTATTTCAAATGTTTCAAATTTGCAATTATCTGCAGGTATTGAATCTACAGATGTTATTTCTGATAATGGAATTTTCCTGCAGTAGGCTTCCAGTATGGAGATCATCTCAGGGTCTCCAGAAAAAACTGCTTTTACCGACCCATCGTCCATATTTTTTACCCAGCCTGTAATTCCCAATTCAGACGCTTTCTTTTTAACATGTGCCCTGAAACCGATTCCCTGTACATTTCCGTGAAATATATATTCCATACCTGCCATGGTGTATTATTGCTTAACCCGATAAAAAATTTGCTTATAGTTTACTTTCTACATAGTCCTTTACTATTTTTCTTAATGTTTTCCTGAGTATTTCAGAAAGGGCCGCAGTGGAAATACCCATCTGCTCGGCAATCTGTGTAAGTGACATCTTCCGTTCCGGGTCAAAATATCCGTACTCATAGAGCGAAAAAATAATCTCCTTCTCCCTGTCTGTTATGGCATTTCCCTCGTCAAATGAAATATCAGAAATGGAAAATTCCATTCCTTCCCTCTGCAAATTACGCTTTAAATCCATAAGTTTTGAGATTCCTGGAAGAGAAACGCGGTATGACAGTACTTCAGGGCTAACAACCCTACTCCCAATTATTACAGCCTCGGAGTTGCCAATCACAGAGCAGGCACTGCAACAAGATCCCTTTGCCCATACTATTCTTTTTCCAGTTTTAACAGTATCAATGGTTATTTTTTTTATTTCAGGGAGCGCAGAATCAGCGTCTTCATCTGATCTGAAAGATATTCTATGGGTAGTTGTTTTTCCATCAATTTTAAGGCGTTCAATACTGGCATCTGGAAATGTCTGGAGTATATAATTTGTAATTTCACAGTCCTTTCTTTTTACAGTAATTACTGCGGTGATTTCCCTGCTTGATTTTGACACATCATGATATGTAATTGGTATTTAAAAAAATTTGCTATTATATAAAAGTGGAGTACCTGACATGTTAGGTAAATGTAATAAATACCATTTTAAAATGCTATATTTGATTAAGATGGGAATATCATATCCAGTCTGGGACAGTGCAATGTTCGCATATACGATTTCAGCGCATATCATTATAGTGGGGATAACGCTGGCAATGGCACTTGTAATAACTATTGCAGAATATATAGCACTGAAAAGGAAGAACAAATATTATGAGGCTCTGGCTCATAAATTGAGTATAGCCCTGGTGATCAATTTCGCCATAGGGACTGCGTCAGGAGTTTTCATGGCGGTTGAGCTGATGCTATTCTGGCCCGTGTTCATGAGGCTTGTAGGGGCAGTTGCAATGTTGAGCTTCTATGCAGAGGTTTTTGCCTTCCTGGTTGAATCCATAACGCTTATGGTTTATGTATACTTCTGGGACAATTTCAAAAACAGATGGAACCACTGGCTTGTATCCTGGGGAGTTTTATTTGGCACAGGGGCTTCGGCATGGCTGATCACAAATGTAAATGCATGGATGAATACGCCTACAGGATCGTTCAACATAGCAAAATATATCAGTTCAGGAGGATCTGTTATAACCGGTGTAAATCCATTGAAGGTTTTCGATGAGCCCTCAACAGGCCCGGAGTTATTCCATATGTTCATGGCAATGTACTTCGCAGGATCAATGGCCCTTTTAGCCTATTTTGCATACAAGTACTTAAAGTCAAAGAACGATGAGGAGAAGAAAATTGACAGGTCTGCAATGAAAATACTTTCTGCAATCGGAATTGTGGACATAATTCTTATAGGTATAAGCGGTTCTATCGAATTATCAACTCTCTTGGTAGTAGAGCCATTAAAATATGCAATGCTTGAACTAAATATGCATCCCGTAATGTCCGGTGCCCCAGAGCATTTATTCGGATTCATCGTGAACGGGAAATCTGTGGATTTCATCCCGCTGGCCGGAATACAGTCCCTGCTAGCATATCCACTCACAAAGGGCAATGCTGGATATATACCGGGGCTTTCCTCCTACCCATCCTATACATGGGCACCATCGGTTATACATGACACACTTGACCTCATGGTAGGTTTCGGATTGCTAATGGGGTTGTTCTGGTTTATTGTCCTTGTGCTGAGGCTGATGAAAAAAGATATATTCAACATGAAATGGATTCTCTACGGATTCATAGGCATGGGTTTCCTGGGAATGTTCACCATGGAAGATGGATGGTATACCGCAGAAGTCGGAAGGGTTCCTTATATAATACTGATGCCATACAATTCAGCAGGGCAGCCAATAATAGCAGGGCATTACGGTGTGATGACCATAGCAGAGGCTGCATCCACATCCACAATCGTTTGGTATCTGGGAATAGTGATAATTCTATTCTATCTGATAATAATACCCTTCACATTCTACTTCAATGCCAAGGTGCTGAACCTGGCAAATGTGGATGATGAACTCAGAAAGGCTGAAAAGGACCTGAATATCAATAATCCAGGCAAGGATATAAACAGTGTAAATGCGGGGGCGAGATAAATGTCTTTTTCATACCTTAATGCAGATGGGGTATTTCTGAAAATAGTAATTGCCGCAATGGTAACATTCCTGTTTTCGGAATTCATAGCTGTGTTTCCAATATTCAGCAACTATGAAAAGCACAAAACAGTGGTACTGAAGCATATAGTTCCCATATGGGAGATAACCGGAACAATGATTGTGTTCTTTGTGGTGGAGCTTGAGCTGATATATTCCGGGCTTACACCCATAGCCTCATACCTGTTTATACCTGTAATAGGAACCTTCGTTGCTTTATTAATACTGAGAAATGTTGCCATAATATATGCAGAATTCATATGGAAAAAGGTTGACAGCAGGCCATTGATGATGTTTTACTCAGGTGCAACTTTCCTTATGGTAATAGGGTTTGCCACAGCTGTTGCAGCACTTCTAATAGGAAATAGTGTATCTACAGCAATACCATCATTGCCACCTCTGCTCCATCTGAATACTGTAAACCTCTCAAAGTCCTATGTGGATTACACTGCGCTACTTACCTCCCCAGTTTATTCGGCTGTATACTGGGAATTCCTGTTTGGCACATTGTTCATAGCATACGGGATGTCACAGGTATTTTACAGGCTCGCAAAGAGAACAAGCTGGGTTCCACTGCTTACCATAATATTCGGGCTATTCCTTAATGTAAATGCATGGAATGTTGTGGCAACACTTGCAGGAGCAAAGTTTGTAGGGTACTATATGGTACTTCCTGTTATAATAACCCTAGCAGTGCCATTGCTTTACATGGCTAAATCTACAACACATCTGGCATCGTATAAACCATTCTGGTTTGTTGCGGTTACTATTTCCGTGCTGTTCCTGGAACTTCCCATAACAAGAATTGCGGGGAATGCATATTCGATAAATGCCTTTGCCTCACCAAATTCAATGCAGGCCGCAAATTTCTGGCTGAGCATTATAGGGGGCATACTGTTCCTGTTGCTCATGGTGATGTACGCCTTTGTTTACAACAGTGGCAAACTATCATTTAACCCGGAAAAAATTGAAAAGAACAAACAGGAAATGCCAAAATAAATCACTATTATAATTTTTAAAATTAAATTGATTTCTTATTTATTCTTAATTTTGTGAAGGCAAAGAATATTTTGCAATTTATTAGATTTCAGCTAGAAATCCGAGGAGTTCATGAATTAGATGGAAGTCATTGAATTTCAGTACTTGCTTATCAGTGTTACGACATCCTCATCATTCACTTTATAATCGAGACCGACCCTGGCTTCTATTCTCCTTGATGGACCGGTTATGATCGCGTACCTGAAGGTGGAAATCATTTCCCGGCTGATTTTTCTGCACACATCCCTGACTGTGGCCCCCTCGCTCAGTATTAATGGCCTTTCATAATCTACCTCGCCTGCCTTATTTCTCATATACACACGGACCATGTCCAGTGATTTATAAATCATATTCTTCATGTTTTCCAGATTATACCCTGTTTCTGCTGAAACCTCTATATAATTGCCGAAATTTTTCAGGTGTTTTTTCAGCTGTTCTTCATCATGGGGCATATCTATTTTATTGACAACCATGAAAGATTTTATATACACTATATTTCCCTTGAAAAAATCTATGAGATCATCAATATCTATGCTTTCCCTGATATATATATCTCCATTGACAATTTTGAATTCCTTGGCTATATCCCTGATATCACTGTTATCTATATCCACATTTCTTGGTTTATGTATCCTCAGGCCGCCGTAATTTGTCCTTTTGAATGATATATCCTTCCGCTTCCTGTTCAAGACTATGCCCGCCTTGTAAAGTTCTGCAACTATACGATCGAGCCCCTTGAGCTGGATATCCGTCACCATGACTATGAGGTCGACATTACGTATTGTGCTTATTATCTCCCTGCCACGCCCTGCCCCCAGGGCGGCATTATCTATAATCCCTGGAAGGTCTAGTATCTGTATCTGTGCCCCATTATAATTCAATGTACCGGGAATAACTGTGAGGGTCGTAAATTCAAAGTTCCCAACAGTGCTTTTTTTATTTGTAAGTGCATTAAGGAGAGAGCTCTTGCCTACGTTGGGGTATCCTACCAGTGCCATTGTTGCATCCCCGCTTTTTGAAACAGAAAAACCATAGCCTCCTGACTTCTTATGCGATTCCTCCTCAAGTTCCAGCTTGGACATCCGTGCCTTGAGAAGGCCTATATGTTTTTCCGTGGCCTTATTTTTCTGGGTTTTTTTAATTTCGTCCTCTATTTCCTTTATTCTTTCCTGTATTGTCATTTTCTCACTTTTAGCTCGTAAAGCTTGATGGATTCAAAATCAAAACTCTCTGATGCAATTTCTGTAAATACATAATTTTTATTTTTCCTTATAAATGATTCTATATCTGTAAGGTCGGATAGTATAATATAAATGTTCCCACATCTATTCAAATATTTATCTGCAGATGCGAGGAATCTTCCTGTAACGGCAAATCCATCACTGCCTCCCGCCCACTGAGGACTTTCGTTCTCTACCGGCAGGTATGGTGGGTTAAATATCAGGGTATCGTATTTTCCGTGGATATTCTGGAAAAGATCCGATTCTATTACTTCAATGCTAACTTTATTGATCCCTGCATTATGTTTTATCAGTTCAACGGCATCCTGCGATATGTCCACTGCCGTCACTGTATGGCCCTGGAGTGCAAGGTTTATGGAGATTATCCCTGTGCCTGCCCCCATCTCCAGAACCTTTTGTCCACATTTTGTGTGATCCATCAGGAGATATGTATCCTCTGCGGGCCTGTATACAGTCTCGGAATAATCAATATTAATCATTTCTCTTTATAATACCACAGGGATATTTTAGTGTTTGGTGTTTTAAAGTGGAAATGATGCATTTATAGGTTACTCTATGTGCTAATTCTATCTGTGCAATGAATTTTATGAAAATGGTGAAAAATAATTATGAGATTACATGTGTAGTGCCATTATGTTTTACCATCTCGTAAGATAAGTCTGCAACCGATATCAGTTCACTGTGATGCGTTATCATTATCATCTGTGGCACTATGTTATCACCCTTCAATGAATAAAGTATAATATCCTTGAGATTATTCCTTCTGTCCTCATCCAGGAAATTTGTGGGTTCATCCATTATAATTGTGCTTATCCGGTCAAGAACGTATTCCGTAACTGATAGGCGCAATGCAATAGCAAGCGCAGTTTTTTCACCTCCACTGAGTGATTCAAGTGTCTGTTCCATGGAATTCTGTGTTACCCTTATATCAAAATTCTCATCAATTCCTATATCGTCAAAATCAAGGTTGAATGATTGCAGGTATTTTCTTGTTAGGTTTGTCATGGATGCTGATGCATCCTTCCTGATCATTGACTGTATACCATTGTAGTCAAAAGACTCCCTGATTTTATTCAGGGTGGAGATGGTATCCACAAGTTTGCTGTACCTTCCTGCATCCCCCTGAAGTTTGCTTATGGTATTTTTATTCTCATTTACACGTTCACTGTATGTTTCTACAAGGGTGCTGAACTTAGTCTGTTCCTTTATTGAATCAGAATGTTTATTTTCTGCATTTCTTAATTCTGTGTCTACATCCTTATATGTATTCAGTAGCTCCCTGGTATCAGAAAGTTTTTTTTCTATATCAATTATTGATTTGTTTCTTTCTTCTATTTCATCGTTAATGGATTTAATTGAAGCCTCAAGATTTCTGGCTCTCTCCACATCTGACCGCATGTTTTCAATTTCCTGTGAAATTGATTCTATTTTTCCATATTCTGAGGGATCTGGTTCGAATCCTATTTCTCCAAGCAGGTTGGCAGCATCCCTGCTGGCCTCCTGGAACCTGCCTTTTAATTCGCTGAGCTCCCTGTTCAATTCATCAATATTGATCCCCGAAATCATATTTGAATATCTGGTATAACTATCCTCATATTTCTGGTATTCTTCCAGTTTCTTTGATATTATATCATTTTCAGCAGATGTTTTCATGAACATTTTATATCCGCTGTAGTTGCTGCCCATTTCTGATTCCAGGCGGGAAAGTTCTTTCCCGGTTGACTTGATATCCGATAGATATGAAACTGCCGTACCGATTTCGCTGCTGTTCAGCTGCCGGTACATGTTTTCCATATTAACAATCTCTGAATCGAGTCTCTGCTTTTCGACCTTGAGATCATCTATGCTGGCTAGGATTTTTTCCTCCCTTGCCCTGTATTCATCAGAAATTTCCGCCATATGTTCTTCTGTTAGTTCGGTACCGCATAGAGGGCATTTATTTTTTCCCCTTAATGTCTCTTCGTTTTCCCTGATCTCGCCCAGCATGCTGTTATAACTGACAACTGTGGATTTTATTTCTGAAATCCTTGTTTTTTTTCTGATTATTTCCTGGTTAATGCTCTCCCTTCTGCTGGCAGAATCTGCAAGTTCTTCTAATTGCATTCCGCTTGTTTCAAGAAATTTTTGAACAAAGTTATTTTCCGACTCTATACGGGCTTTGAGGGATTTTACACTGCCCACAAGGTTGATGTATCTTTCATGGCTTTCCCTGTATTTTATTATCTGCCGGTTATTTTCGCTGTATTTCTTTTTAAGTTCAGAATATTCAATATGCTGCTGGGAAAGTCCTTTTATTTTTCCGGAATAGTTATTATATTCTTCACCTGATGTTTCAAGCCTTTTTATATCTTTTTCGATGTTTGAAATGCCGGTTTTTTTAATAAAATATTTATTTATAGTATCCCTTTTAATGTAATAAGGATTGGATTCCAGTGATTTCAGCCTGTCCAGTTTTGATTGCAGCAGGAGGAGATCGGATTTCATGCTTTTTATTTTTTCACTGCGTATGTTTATTTCATTCCTGTAGGTGTATATGTTTGATTCCAGGTTTTTAGCCCTGGATAATGTTTCATCCCTTTCCCTCACTGTGTTTTTTATTTTTTCCAGTTCTGCAGCGAGGTTCCTGGTATGCTCTTCCGCCATAGCAAGAGAATCAAGGGCATCGGATTTTTTTGATTCCAGATCCTCTATTTCAGAATTAAGATCACTTATCCGGTCCTTCGCACCCTGAAGTATTGATGCCTGGTCCCTGAAATTTCCTATAATGTCCTTTATTTTTTCTGCGCTTTTTGAAAGTGAGGTTAAGCCTATTATATCAGAAAATATAGTTTTTCTTTCCTTGGGGGTCCCGGTTATGAGCGAATCCATCTGGCCCTGCTCCACAAATACGGAATTTTTGAAAACTTCCTTTGAGACATTGAGAACCCTGGTTATTTCTGCATTAACACCCTCGTATGTTTCTGCCACCATAACGCCCTCTTTTTTGACATATGCCAGCCTCTCGGCGTTCTTCGCCTTTTTCACACCGAAATGACGGTAAACCTCGTAATGTTCACCATTTATGTTGAAATTAAGTGTTATTTCAAAGTAGTTTTTGCCCTTCTTTATGAGTTCGTTGTTTTTTTCATTGTTCCTGGATTCTGCAAAAAGTGCAAACTTAATTGCATCCAGTACACCTGTTTTCCCGGCGCCATTTTTTCCTGTTATAATATTGATACCGGGCTCGAAGTTTATTTCCGTATCCTCATGGGAAAGGAAATTTACAATTTTCAGTGACTCTATGATCATTATTCCACCTTCAGTATCTCCTTTATGAGCCGGTATGATGTTTCGCTGTCTTCATTTTTTATGGAATTGAATATGTTTTCAGCAAGAATTGCCATATTATCATCATGGAAATATGCCATAAAATAATCCTGAAGTTTTGACATATTGGGCCTGGCCTCCGCGGTTTTAACTTCTTTTTCAAATACCGGCCCGCGGATTATTACATCTCTCAATGCATTTAGTTTCATTTTAACCTCTTCGCGGTTTGCGTCGCCGTGTATGGTCACAGAAATGAGAGGATCCTTTATGTTGGTCCTTTCCCTGGACAGGATTTTATCTATATCCTGCATATAGTTTCCGTAATCAGATGATACTGTATCCTGGTATCTCGTTGATTTCAGCCTTATCCTCTGTGCTTCCACAGTGCCATTATGGATTTCAACCAGATTTACAGATTTTCCATTTTTTACGAAATTTTTCACCTCATTTGTGCTGTTCAGATCCGTTGACCCTGCGTATGAAAACACAGGATATTTGTCCGTTATCAAATAAGAATCGTGCACATGCCCGAATGCCAGATATTTATAATTTACAGGCAAATCCTTTGAATCCACCTCGCAGGCTTCTGCTATGAGATATGGTGAAACTCCCTGGTGTGACATTAGAATTGAGTTTTTATAAGGCCTGGCCTCAACATCGGCTTTCCTGTACTGATCCACCAGGCCATTTTTTCTCAGGCCCTTCATATTGGATATTCCTGATAAAAGTATATCCTCCCCTCCATAGTTTATGACAGTATTCTGAAGACCTTCTGTGCCCAGGAGTTTCACACCGAGAAAATCGAATATCCTGGATGCAACCTCATCTGTTCTTTTAGGGCGGTCATGGTCTCCCATTATAAGGTACATTACCTTGTTTTTCTTATACAGTTTTATCATTGCTTTTTTGAATTCGTTCATGGCCCTGTTTGATGGAGACCATGTATCAAAGAGGTCTCCGGTGTGTACAAAAAAATCGACGTTTTCCTCCAGGCCCGTGTCTATGGCTTCATTGAACGATTCATAGAAATCTTCCTCACGCAAATCCATCATATACTGCCTGTATCCCAGATGCGTATCTGATAAATGCAGAAACCTTGCCATCAGAATTCACCCAGCAAATCCCTGGTTTTCTTCCGGACTTCTGAGGGGTCATTTCTCTTCCTTACCTCCTCCCTGGCCTCCCTTAGAAGCCCAATCACATCAATATCTGAACCACCTGCCCTTGTTTCCCTGTCCCTTATTTTTACTATTGCTGGCATCTTAACTATTTCACCCACTATTATGGCTTCTCCTGTATCCAGTGAAGGAAGGTCAGCCATAAGATATCCTGTTATATTCTCACTGCTCTCAAGTATGGCATTCTGGTCTGATGGATTGGTAACACGGAGAATAATCTGAGAATTGCACTGGCTGAGTACATCTGCGTCTATCTTTCCAGGCCGCTGGGTAATGACCACAAGAAATATGCCGAATTTCCTTCCCTCACCGGCAATCTTTTTTATCATCCTGGCGATATTGCTGTTATTCCTTGGGGGCACAAAATTATGGGCCTCTTCTATGAATACGAATACTGGATATTTGAATTCAGATGAAAGCTTTACATCGTAAATTGAACTCAAGACCCTGTATGAAAAGTAATTTGCAAGAAACTGGTCCATTCCTGACAAATCCATCACAGACATTTTCCCCGGGCCAAGATAATCCGTTATGCCGGTTGTATAATCCTGGAATATATCCTTTATTTTACCCAGAAATGACAGCCTGCCACGTATTTTCCTGTAGTCCTCCTGTGGAAGCGACTCTGCAGTCTGCAGGAAGTCGGCAAGGTCCTTTCTTCCTTTCATTTTCTTATATATGTCATCCACTATTGAATTTAAATTTGTATACCCTTCCTTTATATCCATTATTCCCTTTACATCATCCGGTGCCAGGTCACTGAACCTTATTGTAAAATTATTTACAATGCCCACATCATCATTTGTGTAACGGCCTGTACTCAGCGGTGTCCTGAAAACGCTTATACCATCAGAGTATACTTTCCCGTTAACGCCCTTTTTCATGAACACGTAATCAGCATGGGGGTCAAGGACTATTATTGATGCGCCCTTTTTCAGTAGCTCCTCCATAATTACTGAAGCTGTATGGCTCTTGCCAGCGCCGGTCTGTGCCAGTATGGCAAGATGCCTTCTGAGCCCGTTGACATTCAGGGATACCTTTACGTTATTGTCCGGGAGGCTGCCGATGTCAAGGGCCTCCTCAGGATCAAAGGAAAATATTTGCTGTAGTATATCATCACCTGCAGGGTAAACAGGCATTCCGGGCCTGACTATTTCCCTGGATTGCATAAGGAATCCATCTTTAATCTTTCCAAGAGTGGTAGAAATGCATATGTTCACAAAATCATTGAGCCCGTTGCTTGAATACCTGTCAATGCTCTGGTAGTCCATATTTTCATTCATCAGCTCACTCTTGGATACGACCTCCTCGATTCTGCCTATTACGATTTCGCCCTTGATCATGAGATAAACATATTCCCATTTCTTTATATCGCTTTCATCCGATATGACAAACTGGAATTTTCCAGATGTATTTTCACCTATTGTATAACCTATTTTAAGCCCTGATCCTTGCACGTCTTTCACCCCTGGTTTCATAGAACGTTATCCCCAGTTTTCGTTCCAATGCCCGCATATATATGCGCTCCATTTCAACCGATCTGAATTTTACCTTCTTATCCACATCAACGAGCCACAGATTATAAACCTTGTAGCCAGTATATCCATAAAATATCAAATTTATTATCTTTTCATCCATATTATACGCCCTCGCATCAAGAACTTCCCTTAGGAAATCCCTTGATATGATCTGGACTTTTAATGGTAGGTCTTCCGGGTCCGGCAGTACATCAAGGGATACGTAACTTATATCCGTGCCCTCTATGTTCTTGCGGTACATAACAGGCTGTGTATATCCTTTTTCCCTGGCAAACGACTTTATTAGATAATGATCATTTCTGTATATTCCCGATTCCTTTTCTATGATCTTTAATGTTTCCGGGTCCTTTCTTGCGGTTCCCAGAAGGTATTTCTTGAAGCAGTCAGTATAGCTGCTTTTTGCCATGAATATAAGTGTAATATTTTTATCAAGTGCTCTTTTGATGACTTCTTTAAGGGTTTTTACGTATTCATACATGAAATTTTCATAGCCCTCAATGGGCAGCTGGTCTATTCTGTGAGAGAGTCTGCCTTTCAGAGACCCGTCAATGAATATATACTCAGGTGAGTTTTCTTCCATGAACTTCAGTATGGATTTATGTTCCGAATGTTCCATCAGGAGTATGGTAAAATTCCTCTGGTCCACAGGGTCAACCGCAACTATATCCGCAACGAAGTCAGATGTTGTTTTATTCTGGTAAAGAGTATATGCCCTGATTAATATGATATTTTTCCCGTTGTACAGCATCCTGAGGAACTCGGAGCTATCAGTTGCCGCAACGTCAATTTTCCCGGGGTCACTAGGTTCGAATTTATGGTAGTTGGATTCGAATAAACTTCTGTAAAATTTATACATTTCAGATGTTTCATCCAGTTTAAGGTCCCTGCGTATAGAATCCTTATTTTTATCAAGATAGTTCATAAACTCTGAGAAGGTATCCATTTGAAATCAATATAATTCATTCAAAAATAAATCTTTCCATAAAACAGGAATGCCATAGAGATACTAACCCGTAAATTTATGATGCACCATAAAAGTTTAAAAGCAGTGCTACATTATGAGTTATTGGTACCAGTATTTAGATTAAAGGGAATATAGGTGTTGTTATGCTTCAGAGTGTAAAGATTGAAAACGAGAATATGAAGAATGTTATTGAAACCGTGAAATCCAAAATAAACACATATGAAGTTATAGCCAATCCTGCAAGCATGAAATTCTTGTTTTTTGACAGTGACAACCCGGATATAAATCAACAGTTTGATGAACTAAGGAAAATCCTTGTCCCTGAGGGTTATATCCCGTTCCTTGTTCTGGATACAGAACATTATGTAGAGGTAGGTATACGGCCAAAATCATCATACAGAAGCAGCAGGGTAAATCTTGTAATGCTGATACTTACCCTGGCATCAACAATATACGTCGGTTCGATATATGCAAGCAGCTTTGTACATCCTGGCCCATTTGCAGAGGTGTACAAGCTGCTTTACGGATTTATATTTTTTTCCCTGCCACTTATGTTCATACTGGGAATACATGAGACTGCACATTATGTAGTTGCTAGAAAATACAGTGTAAATGCGTCGCTTCCATTCTTCATACCTTTTCCTTATCTTATAGGTACATTCGGTGCATTTGTCTCGTTGCGTGATCCGGTTCCCACCAGAAGGGCCATGGCAGAAATAGGAGCAGCGGGCCCTATAGCGGGATTTGTTGCGGCAGTTCCGCTAATGTTTCTCGCACAGTATTTCGAGCATATATTCAAACCTATAGGGAATTACATACCATTTGTACTTAACTATCCTGAAATATACCATATTTTTGGCATTGTAGAGCCATCTAATGTTCCTGTATTTCCCATGGTATTTGCTGTGTGGGTCGGAATGTTCGCTACCGCAATGAACCTCATACCGGCAGGGCAGCTGGATGGTGGCCATATTGCAAGGGGAATACTGGGACCAAAATCATACATTATAGGTTATATATTCATAGGATTTTTGCTATACCTTACCATTGCATTCCATTATATAGGATGGTTTTTCCTTGCCCTGTTTGTGATATTCATGGGAATGGTACATCCACCTGCATTGAATGACTATGAAAAGATATCAAAGTTTGATGTGGGAATAGCAGTATTTGCACTTGTCATGTTTGTTCTGACCTTTACGCCACTTCCCATTAAACCCTAAAAAATTAATAACTAAAATATCATATAGATGCAAAGGGCTTGTGGTCCAGTGGTTATGACGCTTCCCTCACACGGAAGAAATCGCCGGTTCAAATCCGGCCAGGCCCACTTAAATTTATAATAAAACTCCTGTAAGGTGTTATTTCCTTATAATTGTAGTCTATCATTGGCTTTAATGGTACGATGATTATGATAAACATGTGTCCATGCAGGCATATGCATAAAAACCTATTAATTTGAATAATTATACTTATATAAATACCAATCAAAGAAAAAGTATAAGTATAAAGCAGGGTTAAACTTTTGGTGATAATGATTAATAAAAAAAGTATTTTGATTTTAACAGCTATTTTTGTGGCAGCCATCATGATAGGAATTCCTGTTTCAGCAGCTGCAACCCCTTCAACACCTTCATATCTCGCTACAGGGTCCTCCATGAATTATGTGTTCACTACCTCCGGTTACACTTACTGCCAGTCATATTCAATAGTTAATGGCATGACAGAAACAACAACAAATAATGTTACAACTACGCCGACCACCTCTTATTACAACGTTACCGTAAGTACTTCCAACAGTACAGCTGTTAATATAACATTGCCGACAAGTGCAGGAACAACAGCCTTCACAAATATGCCTATAAATAGTGCAAAATACGCTGTTCCTGTATATATAGGCAATACATCCAAAAATGTTACCATGTCCTTGAATGGGGAAAGAGGGGTTTACTCTTTTACTCCCGCGCCATATACTATAAATTACACAAAAGCAGTAGGTATACCATATTATAAATCTCAATTCGGTACAGTAAAGGCGGTGGAGTTCTTAATAGATGAACATATAATCACCACAAAGGCAACGTCTAAAACTGCGGCATCATATTACAATGTTACAGGAAGCATATACGCAAATCCTTCAACAGACCTTATACTTGCATACAATATCAACGATTATTCTTTTTCAGTGACCAGCGGAACTAATTCAGCAAATGAAACATATACTGCAACATCCTCTACATACACAGGAACCATTGCAGACACAAACGCCGTTCCAATACACACAGACTATGCCGGGGCGTATGTGGGAATAGCTATTGCCGCGGTTATACTGGCAGGAGTTCTATATTATTACTACATAAAGAAACCCTCAAAGCCATCCACCGTTAAACAGGAGGACAATACCCAGAAGGATAAAACCAAATAAAAATTTTTTAAGCCTAACTTTCAATATATTTTTTGTTTCGATACAACAGCATAATTCCAGGAATTATTAATATTACTGTCAATAAAAGGAACATAGTATTTGTTATCAGACCAAACAGGATCATTAAACTAAATCCAGCAAAGGAAAATATTGATAATGCCAGGTAAAATAATTTCATATGTATTTCAGATTTGTGTGCATACAGGTATATTCCGGTAAATGCATCCACACCAAACTCCATCATCAAGAATATGCCGGATATGGAGAGCAGCTCTGCGAAGAAGCTTTCTATGGACGGCATAAAGAGCATAACAGCATTTATAGATTCAGCAGCTACTCCAATCATGATGAGATTTGCATATGGGCTCCTCCTTGTTTTATTGAGATACCCGAACTGGCGTGGAAGCAATCTTTCCCTGGACATTGCATACCAGGCCCTGCTTAGGATATACGTTGTGAGCCATAATGAACTCGCAGTGGATGCTATTACCGCTATATCCATTATAAAGGAATAATGCGGTATTATATACCCTGACCATGTTGCCAGCGGGTCCAGACTTGCAGAGAGCATGCTCATGGGTGTTTCGATATCCATTAATGTCATGGTTACAAGATAGATACAGAATACTACAATAAGGCCTATAATGCCTGTAGTGCCCGGCCATTTCTCCCTGTTAAAGGATTCCTCTGATGCGTATGAGTCAATTTCCCAGCCGTCCATAATTGTTGCAATTACTGGAAATGCTATCATAAATCTGTAGGGGTCATTAAAAAGTTTATTAAACCCAAAAAACCAGCTATAGGATATATTATTTACAATATGCCCCGGAAGGAAATAAACGGCTATTACTATGAATAGAGCGATTATAGAAAGTTCAATAATAAGGAATATTTCGGTTAGACGTGCTGTTGGCCTTGCACCCAGGATGGACGCAAGGAGAGTAATACCTATCCACATGCTGCCTATTATAAAAATAACTGCCGGGCTGCTGTATGCTGAATAATTTATAATTCCTGTATTATAAAGAAGGGCTGCAGTGTATTCCCCTGCAGGTATGACAATAGGTGGAATAGAGAAAAAATATGCAAGAGTAATTATCCAGGCCTGCATTGTGCCATATCTCCTGGAAACTATCCTGCTGCCCCAGTGATATGAAGCGCCGGCATTGGGATACAGCCTGTTAAATTTTCTGAATATAATGGCGGCTCCGAGCCACACCGGAAATGTCAGAATGATTGCCATGAGGGAATAAAAGCCTAGATAAAACGCTATTACACCGTAGGAGGCGGCAATGCTGAAGGCCGGAGCAACACTGGATGTGGACAGTGCGGATAGGTCTGCAAATTTGTGCACATTGCTTTTCAGTGTGCCGGAGCTTCGATTAAGTTTAAACAGCATTTATATTCACTTAAGTAAACTTGATAAAAGTGAAGTATACTTTTATATTTAAATTTATTCAGAACATGCTATTATGAATGTAATTTACTTTAAATTGCAGGAACAAACAGCAAATAAAAGGCAAAAAGATCAGAATGTGCTCCGACCGGGATTTGAACCCGAGTCATCGGCTCGAAAGGCCGGAATGCTTGGCCTGACTACACCATCGGAGCATGTGAAAAGAGCAGCAAAAACATGCCCTTCAAACTGTATGCCATAATTGCATTATATTAATTAAATATTTGTTTTGTAATGGTCATTTTACGGTCTTCTCCCAGAGATACGATATCAATGCTTTTTCCTATTTCTTCCTCGATGAATTCCAGGAATTTTCTCATATTTTCCGGCAGTTCCTCATATCCGCCAGACAGTATTGAATCCTGATTTTTTATGCTTCCCCACCCCGGGAATTCCCTGTACTCAACCCTGAGCTTCTCGAAATCTTCAAGGCGCCTGGGAAAATAATCTATTTCATTTCCATCAATTGTATACTTTGTTACAACCTTTATGGTCTTCAGCTGCCCCAGAACATCAACCTTGGTTATTGCAAGGGAATCAACATCATTTACCATTGTGGTGTATTTCAGTAGGGGCAGGTCCAGCCATCCTACCCTTCTTGGCCTTCCTGTTGTTGTACCGTACTCACTCCCAAGGTCTCTCAGGGTGCTGTCGTTGATTATTTCCGATGGAAATGGACCTGATCCTACCTTGGATGTGTAAGCCTTGAATACACCTATTACCCGATCTACCTTTCTGAAAGAAAATCCAGACCCGGTTGACATTGCACCTGCCAGGGTGTTGGATGATGTAACAAATGGATATATACCGAAATCGATGTCGAGCATGCCGCCCTGTGCACCCTCAAAGAGGATATTTTTGCCACATCTGTAATCATTGTATATTATGTTTTCAGTGTAATCCATGTATTTGAGAATTAAATTGCCATATGAAAATAGGTCCTCCACCATTTTTTTCCTTTCTTCCGGGCTTTCGTAAATACTTCCCTTCAAAAGCTCTCTTTTCATATTGAATATGGTTTCAATTTTATTTGATATTATTTCCTTATTTGACAGGTCTATGAGTCTTATCCCTGTCCTGGCGTACTTATCCTCATATGTTGGCCCGATCCCCTGTGAGGTTGTGCCTATATTGAGTTTTGACCTTACTGCTTCTTCCCTTTTATCCAGGCACTTATGCATTTTTGTTACTATGTGTGCCCCTGCACTTATTTTAATCTCTATATCTTTTTTAGATTTTTTTAACAGGTCTATCTCAGATACAAGTTCTTCTGGGTCTATGACCATGCCATTTCCCAGTATGACCATTTTGCTCTGCATTGCCCCAGATGGCACCAGATGAAATTTGAATTTTTCTCCGTTTATCACAACGGTATGGCCGGCATTGCTGCCACCATTAAAACGGACCACGTCGTCATAGTCCCTGCTTATAAAATCTGTAATTTTTCCCTTTCCCTCATCACCAAACTGCAAACCAAGAATGACAGAAATCATTTAAACCTATATGTTATAATAATGAAGTATAAAACTGTTTATTTTAAAATATGAACAGACCTTAAATCCGTAAAAATAAAATTATAAATTAAAATAGTATTCAACTGAGGTATTTCTGGACTTCCTCAATTGTGTATATATGGAATGTTTCGCCAACTTTTATGGAGGCGATTTCAGGCTCCTTCATAGATTCAGAATCAGCCACTGCCGATTTAAGTGCTGCGATGCCAAGTTTAACTGCATCTTCCAGGGCCATATCGTCCCTGTATTCCTTTTCTATATAATCAGTTACAGCATCCTTTCCTGCACCAATGGCAACAGACTTGTATTCGTTTATTGTGCCTGCTGGATCACAGTCAAATAGTCTTGGACCTATTGTATCTGTTCCAGCGAATATAATTGAAACACCGTAAGGCCTTACACCGCCGAACTGTGTATACTGCTGCATCTGATCTGCAACCTTCTTTACCAGGTTTTCAATATTTGTAAGTGATCCATAGGTTACCTTTTCCTGCTGGGCACCCACTCTTGCAAAATCTATAAGCACCCTGGCATCGGCCACCAGGCCTGATGTTACTGTGGCTACGTTATCATCAACAAGCTGGATTTTTTCCATTGAATTTTTTTCAACAAGCCTGCTTCTCACTTTCTTTTCTGATAAAAGCAATACACCATCCTTGAATTTTATACCTAAGGCTGTAGACCCTTTCTTGACTGCTTCTCTTGCATACTCAACCTGAAATAATCTCCCATCCGGGGAAAATACTGTTATTGCTCTATCATAAGCCATTTGACCCTGTTGCATTTATTCACCTCTTCCTTAATTATAACATAAGATTATAATCTTTTCTTTAAATGCATATGTACATTTCATTATAAAATTTTCCCTTAAAGGTTTAAAGAAAAAAACATTAAATACAGGGCTGGTAATTAATCAAAAGCGTAATAAATATAATACTCACTTTATTATCACATATGGCCATATTCAGATCAGTATTTGACAATTTTCTCCATTTGAGAAGAAACGGATATTTTCTTGATGCTGTGAAAGAATTCAGAAGATATGGCGGAACATCAATGAACATAGTAAATTTCCCTGAGTATGTATATTCCCCGAAAAGACATTATGAGGAAATTTATCAAGAAACCATTTCTGTGGCCGGCGAGGTTTCACATACTGGTATTAACACAGTTATTACGCTTGGACCGTATCCCCTGGATTATTTTTTCTTCCGTTCTGCAGGAGAGGATCCTGTGGCTTCTATGAAGGCAGGGATTGATATGGCGGCGGCATTGATCAGGGGTGGCATGGCAGATGCCATGGGAGAAATTGGTTTCCCACATTTCCCTGTGGACTGGGATGTATATAGTGATTCAGGTAAAATTCTTGAATATGCACTGGACGTTTGCAATGACTACGACATCCCATTGATACTACATACAGAGGATATGTCTTCAGATGGATATGCAAAAATTGAAAATATAATTAAAAGGCATTACCGCATTGATAGGGTCATGAAACATCATGCAAATTCTTTTGATATGGGGTATCCAGGGCACATATTAAAATCACTGGTCGCATCCAGAAATAATGTGCGGGCTGCACTGGAATCCGGAAAAGATTTTCTGCTTGAAACTGATTACACGGACCAGAACGAAAAACCAGGAAAGGTTATACCGGTTTATTCGGTTCCTAAGAGGTGTGAAATGATTAAAAATTCATGCGAAAATTACAGTGAAGTATTCCACAGGATATTTGAGGAAATTCCTTACAGATTTTATAGAAAAGAATTTTTTAACCTGTGAATGCAGGGATTATATTGGAAAACACAGTATTTTTAATCTTCAAAACATACTAACACAGGTAATGATAACTATTTAAATAGCTATGATATTCGCAATTATAATGATTGATGTTAGCAAGTACGACAAGCTCCTGGAGGATGTAAAATCCATGCTGTTTTCTGAGCGGAAATCCAGAAAACTAAATAAAATAGAGCCAAATTTCTATAAAAATATATATTCATTATTTGTTGAACTGAACGCAGAGAAAGAAATGGTCGTATCCACAGACATAACAGAATATATGGAAATAACAAAACTACTGGACGATGCAAGAAAAAATTTCAAGGCATTTTTCCAGGTTAGATTTGAAAAAATTGCAAAGTATTCCGTATATGATGAAATAGAGGAGTTCCTCTATAATATGAGTCCTGAAGAGAAGGGCATAATGAGAGAACTGAATGAACAGATGAAAAATTATTACAAAGATTTCATCGGTGCAACAAAACCTGTGGAGGAAGAAAAAGAGGAGGAGCCCTTGCAGGAGGAAAGAGAGGAACCTGCCAGGGAAATACATGAACCGGAGATTGAGAACAACGAAGCCACAGAAGAGATTATCCCTGTAAGAATTTTAAAGGATCAGCCACCAATAGCACAGCCAGAGGGAGATTACTACCTGCATAAAAATGATGTAATATATATTTCTACCTCTTTTGCCAGAATGTTGAATAGCCATGGTATCTGTGCATATATTTCAAAAGGTAAAAAATTATAAACACATATTATATTGTCATTATATGGAAAAAATATGCGATGTTACTGGATGCAATGAAAAAAGTTTTCAAACGGTTCCGGCCGACCTTGCCGGGAAGGTATTCTCATTAAAAGAGGAAAAAACCAAGGTGCATTTATGCAAGGCCCATTACAAGGAATATAAAAAGAATACAAAAAAGGAAAGAGAAACCCAGAGAATGGACTGGTAAAAGTTAAATGGAAGGCATTTCAATAGTTGTCACAGTTCTCAACGAGGAGAAAAATATCAGGGATTTAATGGTATCATTGATACCCCAGGAGCAGCCATTTGAGGTCATAGTAGTTGACTCTATGAGCTTTGATAAAACCCAGGATATTATGAATGAATACTCAGCAAAATATGATTTTATAAAATATTACCGGGAAAGGACAACCAGAGGTGCCGGAAGGAACTACGGCGTTTCGAAATCAAAATATAATTATATTGCGTTTATTGACGGGGATGCCATAGCAGGAGAAAACTGGATAAGGAATCTAAGGGTATATACAGATAATTATGATGTTGTGGCCGGGATTACCAAGAACACCGGGAACATGAACTACTCCATGGAGAGATTTAAGCTCTTTTATAGGGGATTTGATGTTACCCTGCCATCATCAAATCTAATGTATTCTAAGGATTTATTCAATAAAATAGGTGGATTTGATAGCCATTTCGTTACTGCCGAGGACATAGACCTGAACATAAGGGCAATAAGCCAGGGTGCAAGACATGCTGTATGCAAAAATTGCATAGTTTACACAAAAACCAGGGAAACTTTCAGGGATTTCAGAAAGCAGGCATACTGGAATGGATATGGCCGCTGGCAGCTTAAACAGAAGTACAGCAATAAGATAGATTTCAAACACAGCCTAACGGCAAAAGAACTGTTTTCCCCGATTTATATGGTTAGAAATTTTTATGGACTCAGGGGCTATATACATGGACGTTTAGACCGTAAAAGAAGGTAAATTTATTTCGAAATAAAGCAGGACAGAATTTTCCTTTCTGCATTTCGAATATGAAACAAAACTGTTGGTTTTGAGATAGCAAACTTTTCTGCCAGCTCATCAAGTGTTATTGATCGGGGCCAGTCAAGATAACCGGCATTCATGGCTTCGTGTATAACTTTTTTTTCAGTTTCGGTAAGATCAAAAAAGTTTATTTCCCTGTTCAACCGCCTCGATATGTCCATTATTCCATCGCCCGAATCAATTTTTATATAATCATAAAATTTTAATCTATTGTGTTTTTCTATACTATGTATATTATTCATCATAGATTCACGGTTGGTATGTATGATAAAATAGCTCTCACCACCATTCATGGCAATAAAGGGATACATAGGCACTCCACCTGTTTCAAATATTGACTGCATTATGTTATGCCCTGTTTTTGTCCCTGTAAACATATTGACATGCTTGCCCTTAAGAAAATGTATTTCCTTGAAATCCATTCCATGGTTATCCATTATGGTGCTTCCGATAGAATATGCAATCAGGGAATTCTGGCCGTTGTATATATTATAAATGTTTGATATTATTATTTTTGACTGGTTGTTGTCTGTAGATTTTGAAAGACTGCAGTCGCCATCTACATGTAAGGTCAGGAAATACATATTAACCTAGCGTTTGCATATATATAAATTTAATGAAATGCCCATATATTTATTGCCGAAGATATATGCATTTGCTGAAAAATTTAACAGATTATATTATGGCATTATATATCACTTAATAATTGTATTTTTATGATTACAGATGATACTTTGCGGGAAGGCATGCAAACACCCGGATTTTCATTTTCAACTTCCGAAAAGATTGAACTGGCACGGCTTATTTCAGAATCAGGAATAAAAAGGGCACTGGTATCCTATCCTCCGGCGCACAGATCTGAATTTGATGTTACCTGCAGCATAGTAGATAAAGGCTATTTTTCAGAGACTTTCGCACTGGGAAGGACGTTAAAACAGGATATAGATCTTATATATGAAACCGGAGCAAATATATCCCTGCATCTGCCATTCAAGATTGACAACATGGAATCAATTTTAGAAAATATAAAATATGCATGCTCAAAGGGCAGGCTTATCGAAATTGGATTTGTGGACATTGACATGTTTAATGTAAGTGAAATTGTAAAATTCTGCAAAAAAATGGGAAATGCCGGGGTTGATGTTGTCCAGCTGCCTGATACGAGAGGGAAACTGGACCCCGGTAAAATCTGGAGCATTATCAAATCTGTAAAAATTGAAACGGAAATAAAAATTGAAGCGCACTGCCATAATGATCATGGCATGGCGGTTGCCAATACTGTATCTGCCATCATGGCAGGATGCGATTATACTGATACAACAATCTTTGGGACAGGAGAAAGAAATGGTATAGCGGATAGCATAACTGTTTCAGACTATCTTGCCAGAAACGGCATTGAGAAGGGGATAAATTTTGACAGGTTGAAAGTTGCATACAATTATATGTACAGTTTAATACTGAAAAAGATAGGGTCAAAATTCTTTACAGACAACATGCCATTATTTGGAAATAATTCTGAGATACAGACGGCAGGCACGCATGTCGCCTATGGGTCTGTTTTTGAAGAAAAAAATTATTCAGTAAATGTTTACACAGGTAAAAAAATGATTATGGAAATACTGAATAAAAATGGGATCAATTGTGATGATAGAAATCTGGATCGTATTGTGTCCCTAGTTAAGGATGAATCTGCTAGCAGAGGCGAGGTACTTACTGTAAATGATATAATTAAAATTGCAGGTGAAATTGAATGAAACGTGTATTGGAGATAGGCCAGATCGTTGCAGGACCCACTGCGGGACTTATACTTGCAGATATGGGTTATGAGATAATCAAAATAGAGAGGCCAGGAACCGGAGACGTATCCAGAAACCTGAATGGTACAAGTGCCGGGACCTTTCTGTACTACAATAGGGATAAGAAGAGCGTATCACTGGATATAGGAAAAGAACATGGCAGGGATATTCTCAGAAATCTCATAAAAAATTCTTCTATAATTATTGAAAATATGGCCCCCGGTACCATGGATAGGCTTGGATTTTCCTTTGATGAGTGCAAAAAAATCAATCCAGATATAATTTATTTATCATTAAAAGGATACATGCAGGGACCGTACCATGGAAGGAAATCCCTGGATTACCCAATAGAGATAGAATCGGGACTTGCATATATGACCGGCATAAATGGGAAACCAATGAGAATGGGAGCTTCTGTTGTTGATATGGCTGCTGCCATCATAGGGGTTTCCAGAATACTTCAGTTTATCTCTGAAAATAGATCTGGCTTTATAGAGATAGGCCTGTTTGAGACCGCAATGTTCCTTGCAGGGCAGCATATTGCCACATACCAGATTGAAAATAAAGATTTGCCACCGATCAATGAGAAAAATTTTGCCTGGGGAGTTTATGATTACTTTTTGTCAGCAGACAACAAAAAAATTTTCATTGCCGTTGCAACGGATGACCAGTGGAAAGATTTCTGTCAGGCTTTTGAAATGAAAAATTTTATCGATAACCCGGAAATGGCAACGAATGCAGGGAGGTATGCACATAGGGACACGCTTATTCCTGAAATTCAAAGGGTATTGCTTTCTTTAGATTATAATACAATAAAGGAAAAGCTTAATGCTTATAATATCAGTTACGGGGTTCTGAACCGACCATGGGATCTCCTTCATGATATTCATGCAGAAAAATATCTTATAAATACGGCATACCTAGGTAAGGATTATAAAATTCCTGGAATGCCATTTGCTGAATCCACAAAACATGCGGCCCCAGATCTGGGCATGGATACACAATCAGTTTTATTGGAAGCTGGTTACACAGACGATCAGATAAGGGCGTTTAAGGAAGAAATGGTTATATAATGAAAAACTCTAACATATTATAATACTACTTTATATATACATATCTGATGCATTTTTATGCAAAATAAACCTTATAAGGGTAGTGTTTCGGACAGGCTAGAACGCCTTCCATTCAGTTCGGTGCAGAGAGATTTTCTTCTCATGGTTGCGGGTGGTGAATGGGCTGAGACGCTCATGCTTCTGGGCAATGGTGCCATACTGGCACTTGTTGTATCAGTGCTTGGGATATCAGACAGCCTGGGTGCCACAATAATAACCACGGCTTTCTTTCTTGGTGAATTTTTTGGAAGTGCTTTTTTTGGATGGCTGGCGGACAGGCGTGGCAGGAAATTTGTTTTCCTGTATAATTTATTAGTATTCTCAGTGGGAATGCTGATTGCAGGTTTTATGTCTATCCCTATTCTGATAGCTATATTTGTATTTATAGGAGGCATAGGTGTTGGCGGGGAATTCCCACTAGTGGATTCATTCACAACAGAAATGATGCCGGGAAAGGTCAGGGGAAACAGGCTGGCCTGGGTTTATACTATAGCTGTGACAGCAGGATTTGTAATAGCAGTTCTCACCTTTGCAACGCAGAAGGTTGCTCCAGTTTATTATTCCTGGAGAATACTTTTCTGGTTCATGGCAGTTGTAGGATTCGCAATATGGGCTGTGAGGACAAGGTTAAAAGAATCGCCAAGATGGCTTGAAGTCCACGGCGATTATAAAAAGGCAGATTCAATAACAACAGACTGGGAGCAGAGGACCATGAAGGCAAAGAACCTGAAAGAGCTGCCTCCCCTGGAGCATAATACACCAATAGAGGAAAACAAAAGCAAATACGAGGATATATTCAAGCCTGATGTCAGAAAGAAGACAATAATGATGCTTATCTTCCAGTTCTTCCAGTCCGGGATATTCTACGGATTCACCGCACTATCACCATTATTCCTTATTGAAAAGGGATTTGACCTTCCGAAAACACTAGAATTCACATTTTTGATATATGCCGGATTCTTCTTCGGATCTGTGTTCAATCTATTCATAATAGATAAGGTAGAAAGAAAATGGGGTATAATAGGCACAGCTGTGCTAGCGGGAATATTCGGAACTGCATTTGCTGTTGTGGACAATGTATATCTGATAGTAATATTTGGGTTCATAACAACATTCATACTGTGGAACTTCTCCAACTTCTTCCATGCATACCAGGCCGAAATATTCCCTACCAGAATAAGACCTACAGCAGCCGGAACTGTCTATGCTGTAAGCAGGGTATCCACTGCGATACTTACACTGCTTATAGTTGATGTATTCCTGCCACATGGAGTTCTTGCAAGCTTCGGTATAATATGGGTATTCATAGCCATAGTTGTCGTTGATATCTGGGCATTTGGGCCAAGAAGCTCTAGGGAACAGGTGGAAACCATAGCTCAATAAATTTTCATAATATATTTTTTATTTATATTAGAAGATTAATTTATTGTACAATAAAAAATATGCTATAATACCTGAAATTATTGCTTTTTTGATACCATTACTGTTTTGAACATTATTTAACTCCTAAGCGGGAGGCCCCCTGCGTCAGCTATGGGAGGATGTCACACATCCATGGCTTCTATATTTCATTCAAGAATGGTAAGCAAGTTTATAAAATCTGAAATGGCGTTATTTATAGCATATGTTTATAGCAATAGAAACCAAATCCAGGAAATTCGAGATAAATGGGACCGTCCGAATTTGAATCGGAGTCACCAACACCCCAAGCTGGTAGGATACCAAGCTACCCCACGGTCCCTTTTTTATGAATACCAAGATAGGATATAAAATTTTCAATAAGCATTATTTAATAAAATTAATACATGCTTCATAAATATATTTTTTAGGGTTTATGAGTACGAGATTACTTCCCCAAGAAGATCCGCGTTTGAAAGTATCATTCTCCTGCAGCAGTATCTCTCAACACCGAGGTTGTCCAGAATTCTGGATTTTTCCTCACCTGTTGGATCGTGGCCGGTATCTTTCCTGATCTTCTTTGATTCTTCCACGAATCTAACGTAATCAGACCCCACTACCTTTCCACAGCTGAAACATCTTACCGGTATTATCATGATATCACCTGTAGGATTTCTGCCTCTTGGCACGTGCTCCCGAACCCATAGGTTTCTTCGGCATCTTTCTTCTTATGTCGTTAACCAGCATGGTTCTGTCATATGTCCTGATTGTATTTTCCAGTTCGTGGTCGTCAGAGAAATATTTCACTATTCCCTTGGCCATGGCAGTTCTGGAAGCATCGGTCTGACCTGTATTACCACCGCCTTCGACCTTTATTTCAATATCTATTTCATTTGCCCTGTCCCCCAATATCTTCAGAGGCTCCATGAGCTTATTCCTCAGAAGATCTATCGGGTACAGTTCCACCGGCCTGCCATTAATCAGGACCCTGCCGGTGCCCTTGCGTGTTACTGCCCTTGCAGTGGCAGTTTTTCTTTTTCCTATTGTAAGTATTTCGTCGCTCATTGATTCTCACCCAGTATTTTTGAAATATCTCCTAAGGTTATGAAACCCGTTGCGTTTATATTCATAGCCTTATCGATTTTGATAAATTCCACATCCTTCAAAGAACCCGGTATCCCACTGTATACCTTGCATCTTTTCAGTGCCTCCAGACCCTTTGTTTTCTTTATGGGCAGCATTTCTCCTATAGATCTCCTCATTATCTGATCAGGAGTTCTCGGATAGTATGGACCTTTTCTTACACTGCCTATGTTTCTTCTATGGTTGAATTTGTCCAGAATGAATTTTCTGCTTCCGGTAATGGCAATTTTTGATGCATTTACTATAACAACCTCTTCCCCGGACAGAAGCTGTTTGGCAACATATGCGGAAAGCCTTCCATAAATATGATTATCCCCATCTATATACATCATTTTCATCACTTTATAATTTTTAAATCTGTTCCCTTGGGATTTTCCTTTGCAAGTTCCGTTAACTCTATAAACTCACTGCCTGATTCTGCAAGCTTAAGTTTTGCTTTTTCACTGGCCTTTAGTGCAGCTATCCTTATTTTTTTATGCAGAATACCAGATGATAATAAATTGCCTGGTATTACAACGGTTTCTCCTTCAGAAACAAACCTGTCAAGTTTACCCAGGTTAACATTTGCATAATGGTTTCTTGAAGAATTCAATCGAGAGGCAATATCGCGCCAGAATATACTCTGGTTTTCCCTCGATCTTTCAAGCAGGCTATTTATCACGTCTATTAAATAGACGCTTGTCTTTCTCTCTACTTTGACCGACATATTAGTGTATTGATAATTAATTAATAAATCTATTTATAAAAGACCCATGAAGATTATATAAATAACAAATAATAGATAGGGCCCAGAGGATTCTAGGATCTACCATTTTAATTATATCTATTATTTCGCATATCTTTTTCATTCACAAATTCAAATGGTTTGGAATTGACATATTTTTCATGTCAGTGCCTTATTCCTGGGCTCTGGTGCCAGTATATATGTTATTGAAAACCCTATTATTTCAAACACTACGAGAAATATCAGAACATAGGTGAATGGCAACGTGAAAAGAATCAATGGAAATGCTATGGTTCCCACTATGGCACCTATTCTGGATACAGATGTTGCAAATCCCATGGCAGTGCCCCTGATTCTCGTTGGAAAAATCTCAACAGGATAATCATATGTGAGGTTTGTCGGGCCCATATTGTGGAAAAGATGCATGGTGGCAAATGAGAAGAATGTGAGGAGAATTCCCAGGGCTATGAAATTTGAAACCATAGCAAATATGGCCAGAGATAATGCCGCCCCTCCGAAACCTATGAGTTCAAGACTTTTTCTTCCGGTCTTCTCTACATAGTACATACAGATAAGAAATCCTATGAATACAGGAAGCTCTTCAAGGAGCGTTGCCAGCACAACCATAATTATGTTTGAGTTACTGTAAGCGAATGCAGAGGGAGTGTATTCCCATACGCCGTAGCTGGAAACATCGTATGAAAACCAGGCCACCGAGACAAATATGGTATAGTACAGATATTTTTTAGAAAACAGGTCTCTTACCCTTGAATTACCCTTTTCCACGGATGGCAGTTCGTTTACCTCCACACCGGCAGATTTGCCCAGATAGTTTGAGGATTCAAGCGCCTCAGAATCTCTTCCCTTACCAGTAAGCCAGAAAGGACTCTCCGGAAGGTTCCTCCTGGACAGTATGACAAAAAATGGAATCACAGCACCGGTGAGGTAAAGGATTCTCCAGTTAAATGTTACAGGAATATACATTATTACAGGGATGGCAACAAGCAGGAGGACAACGCCGCCGATTGTCCACGAAAATATGTTGAATACAAGGAATTTACCCCTTTTATTTTTTGGTGAAAATTCTGCCTGTATTGAGGAGCTTATGGGGTAGTCCGCACCGATCCCCACGCCTGCGAGGACTTCGAAAATAATAAATTCTAAAATATTTGTAGAAATCCCGGTGAGTATGAGAAATACCATGGTTATTATTAAGTCATATTCATATATCTTTTTCCTTCCATATCTATCTGAAAGATTGCCGAGAATTATGCTCCCGAAAAACATTCCTATAAAAAGAGATGAACCCATCAGGGCTATGTAATATACATAAAATGGAGTGCCCGAAAATAGGTGAAAGTAATCCCGCATGTAAAGTATTGCAATTGAGTATATTGAGAGGACATAGCCATCCATAAAAATTCCCATGGATGATAGAAATGTAATTTTCAGCAAAAATGGGCTGACCGGTATTTCGTCTACTCTTCTGTGGACAGAAATCATCTTTATCAAAGCTATATGCTATATATAATCATAAAGTTTGCCGAATTTTTTATTTAAGCCTATTAATGGTTTGCCGCAGTATTCCCATAATTTTAAAGAATTCTGATTCTGTGATATTGGACCTTGCAACGATTCTTCCGAGCATATTCATGAGTATTTCACTTTCTGCCGCGGTATAATCAATTCTGGAAAGCAGCTCCTCCATTCTTCCCATTAGGACATCTATTTTTTCCCTTCCAATGATATCATGTGTTATAGTTGCATTGCCTGAATAGTTGTATTTTATCATTTCATAGAGAATTATTGCAACCGCATGCGAGAGATTGTATACTGGATACTCTGGACTCCCTATGATTTTTATGAAGAAATTGCAGAGTCCTAACTCCTCGTAGTTTAATCCGTTATCTTCCCTTCCGAATACAAGTGCTACCTTCTGGCCGGTAAGCCCATTGTTAGTCCAGAAATCCTCTGGTCCTGTCGGCACACGTCTGAACTTTTCCCCTGACTTTGATATGTCTGATGTCCCTGCAATAATATCAAAACCTTTTACTGCCTCGCTTAAAGTATCAAAAATTTTTGCATTTTCCAGGATATACCTGCCATGCATTGATCTGTAAAGTGCCTCCGTTTCAACGTGGGTTTTTACAATTCTAAGATCACTTATCCCGCTGTTGGCCATTGACCTGGCCACAGCACCTATATTGCCCTGATATTTAGGCTCTACAAGCACCACGGAAATAAACTTATCAAGTTCCAACATTTACTGACTTTCTTTTACATCGTCTTTTGGTTTGTCAGTGCTTTCTTCAGTGGTCTGCTCAGTTTTTTGTTCCTCAGCAGCCTCTTCCTTCTTTTCTTCTCTCTTGTACAGTTCCTTAATTTCCACATCTTTGTCAGGAATGTATTTTCTGATATCGTTGGCTATCTTGAACTTTGAATCTATCCAGTTAACATCAAATTTGGCATTTTCCGGGATCAGTATACTGATCAAATCGTTGTTGATATCAACTGTGAATTCTTCGGAATCTGTATAGTCCATATCTATTATGGCATTTACCTTTTCCTTCACATCATCAATAACCTTTACAACCTGATATTTATAGTAGAGATCTTTTCCTGCCAGTTCGTGGTTATAGTCTATAAGAACCCTTCCAGGAGTAACAGAGATAATTTTCCCGACTTTGTTATTGATATTTACTTCTTTTCCAATTTCAGGATTTATTTTATTTCTCTGGAATTCTCTCATTGGAACTACTTTTATGTTTTTATTATCCCTCATTCCGTATGCGTCCTTGGCCGGTACAGTAACTTCATACTCCTTACCGATTTCCGCCTGTTTAAATGAGTCATTAATTTCCTTGAATAATCCCTCAGTTCCTATAACAATAACAGCATTTTTATACTTCTTTTTGTCATCGAATATATCTTCCTTTTTTGCCAGATCTTCCTTGCTAGTTGAGATTAATTTTTTGTCCTGCCCTGCTCTCATTTCAAAGCTCAGTTCTATGAAATCACCATCATTCATCAATAATCACCGATAATTTACTGTATGGAATTATTTATTTCTATTTATATTTATTGAAATC